>NZ_JBIQDM010000019.1:0-29881 GCF_045371165.1 Enterococcus pernyi | reverse complement strand
ATTTGCTTAAAAATAGATCTGATTTGTTCTTCAATAATTGAAAGCCGATTGCCATAGTCAATCTGACTTTTTTCTACACGGATGATCGTCTTTTCTAATTTCCCTAACGTGTGATCAAGTTTCGTGAACATCGCATAAAATTTCGCCACACCTACAATCAATGTGCCGCCGAGTGTTATGATCGCGATCCACTCCCCGATAGTAATTCCCTCCATAAGTCACCGCCTATTCTACTTCTCTCAGTAGTTTTTTTAATTGTTTTTCAGAAATTGCTAACGGCACAAACATTCTGACTTGTTCGGCAGTGAAAAAACCTTGGCGATACATTCGTTCAATTTGTTCATAACTAAACATCTTGGAGCGCCTCCTTTACTTCGGCCAACTGATTGGCAAGTTGAATATCGTTCATCATAAGTGTGGCATTCAGTTCCCCCATCTGTTGAAGCTGTTTGCTTTTACATTCATCTTGCTTTTTTAATTCTTCATACAAACATTCAAGATTTTCTAATTTTTCACGAAGTGTTGCGTTTTCTAATTCTTGCCAACGGTTTTCTGTCGGAATAAAAAACTGATCTGCTAATTCAATTCCTTCTAACGGTGTGATATCTGTATACGGAACAGATATCACACTATCGTCTAAGACTTCACCAACATATTTTCCGCCTGTTCGTCCATACTGCCAAATTGATTTCATATTTTCCTCCTTTTATGCTGCCAAAACTTCTTTGATATACACTTGATCAACGCCCCAATTATTCACTGAAGCAGTGGTAAAATTAGTTTCTGTCACAAGCGTGACACGTTCTCCAGCATTAAACTTTCTTACACAAAACCAGCCAACATCATTGCGCCAATTCAATGAACCAGCGATACCAGCTACACGCCAGTCGCTCGCTCCGTTTACACGCATCCCAAGATAAGCATAGTAACTGGCATCGTTCGTTTGACAGGTAAATTTACCAACAAATTGGAGCGCACAGTTTTTTAGAATCGTTAAAGTTTTATTGTCTTCAGATAGTGTAAATAAGTCATTCGTTTTTGATCGTTCATTATCATAAGCATATGGGCTACCCCAATTTAAAACAGTCCCATCTGAAACGGGTACTCCTGTTAATCTTCCACCAATTAAGGATATTCCAAAGGTTTCAGTTGATATACGTTCACCTTCAATATAAGGCTGTTCAAGAAAATCCTTTGTCCCTTCAATAGCCTGTGGCTCTGTCAGACTTACTTTGTCATTCAACCTTTTTTCAGTGTATTCAGGTGTGACATCCCAGCTGTAGTCGTATGGATTATTGCTATCTTTGATACCTTCACCAAAGTACTTGTGCTCAGAAATATCGGGAGTAGCTATTCCGCCTTTTTCTATTTTTAATGAGTCAATCGTTACTTGTCCCATGGTTGCTTGAGGAAATTGATAAATTTGTAACGTGCTAGGTGAAACACTCCCATTCAAATTTACTTCTGAAGGAGTGAATGTCAGTCGCCAAGTATCTGCTAAACCTTCTACTATTTCCATGTCCCCAATATTAGAGGTACTATTCGGACCAGTCGTGTATACCCTAAATGATTGTGTACCTAGCTTGGTTCCTTTCAAAGTTAATGTATACGTCTGATTAGCAATAAATGGTTCAATCATTTCAGCAGAATATACTAAATATTGTCGACTACTTATCGGGAAAGCTTGTTCTTTATTCGCTAAATTGGCATTTAATGGAGTCTTTGAGATCTGATACGGTTCAATAAGTAGGTTGGGTTGATAAGGCGTAACAACCGCTCCTTCTTCTATCTTTATGTTTCGAAGAGATATTTTGCCTTTAATACGGCTTGAAGCTGTAACGTCTTGTAAAACTACATACCATTGTTGAGGCAGTGTCGTAGCATAAGTTGCTATTTGCGTACCACTAATCGTGTGCCAGATATTAGTAGCTGTCGGGAGAGGTCTAACTGTAGATAACATAATATTTCCACCTGGTACGTACGTATTGGTTAATCGAATATTAGAGGCATCTCCCTCTAAACCTTCATGTAACATAATCTCGGCACTGATGGTGTATCTCTTGCCATTTTGAATAGCGGGTAAACGCATGCTTGTATTAAATTTAGTTAGTTGTGCAGATCCATCCAACGTAAAAATGATCTCGCCATCTGGTCCATCTTCAACCGTAGCTCCATTTCCCGATGTAAAATGAGCAGCTGTAATCTTTGGTAACAAATTGGCATTCCCTGAATAGTCGTAATTACCGAAATCAATACTGTTTGAGTACATCCGTTTTAGATTACCCAGCTCGTTGATTTGTTGCTCAGTTTGATTGATTTTTTCATCCAGCATTTTTACCTTTTCTTCCAAACTAACCGATTGGTCATTTGCTCGAGCAAATAGTTTTTCAATCTCCTGTTTGGTTGAATCCGTCAATTCTTCGACTTGCTGGGCAAACCAATTAAACCCATTAAAGTAATAGGCATCAATTTCGTTTGTCGTTTCTTCCAAAGGACTACGATGGATCCTGAACCTAAATCGTCCAGCAGTATCAAGGGACTGTTGATTTGGAAAGTTTACATAAACAGAACCCTCTACAACTCCCTGATACCCTAAAATATTTTCTTCTAATACAATATGCACATGACCATTGACCGGATCATCTACTACAGCTAAATAATCATGTCTCGCTAGCCCATCCTCGGCCGTCTCCAAAGGAAATGTTAATCGAATTGGAATAAGTGTTCCTTGTGGGATAGAAAAAGCTACTCCTTCATTTTTTAAAAAGAAGTCGATTTTTGCCGTTCCACGGTCATGAGAATAAAAAGTGGTCCCATTGTCGATGATAGCTTGTTGGACCGTATCAATAACAATGGGTTTGTTTGCCACCTTAAAAAACTGATTTTCTTCCATTTACAACACCGTCCCTTTAGTTACAATCAATCCGACACCTGCAGTTTGAGTCGCTGTACTAGCAAAACCGGAAGGCGTGTTTCCTCGTAAAGTCGCTGAGTCACAACGAAAACCTACGGTATTTCCAGAACCCGAAATATCTCCCACGTTAATTTCTGCCATAAGTCGTGAATGAATCGCGAGCGCTTGGTTCACAAAAGTAGTTCGCCCATAAACATTCATCTTCGATGCCCCGCCACAATAGAGCGCATTATAAGCCGCTTGTTGGGTGGACTCCCCAAATTTACAAGAAGCGATCGCCATATAGCCACCTTGCTCATTAACGATGCCATATCTTCTTCCTTGAAAAATAGGAGCATTTGCAGTATCCACTATTTGCATACCTAAAATTTGAAAATAGCCACTACAGAAGAAAAAGCCAATACTTCTGACTTTTACCGGCAAATCACGAGTAGCTGGAGCTAACGTTTCTTGACTTTGAATCGTGCGAATAACCAATGAACTACCATGAATATTCGCTACTCGGACATCTTCTAAATACACCCCGTCTTCTACCCAGATAGTAATCGAAGAAAGATTTAAAAGTGGAATCATATTGACGGCCATTTGGATGGTTTGAAAAGGCCGTTCCTCTGATCCAACTCCTGTCCGATCATCCCCTCGTGTAGCAGAAACATAGATGTTTAATGTGGCTGCGCTAGGCGAAAATAGTTGTTGAATGACTTCGTTAATCTGTTCGACTGAAGCCCCTTGATTGGCTAATTGAAGTTTTAGCTCACGTATACGCCTAGCAACGCCTTGTTCTCCGCTTAATAATCGATCGTTTAAGGTTTGGTGTGCCGTACCCTCATGATCCACTCGTGCATCTACCACTTCATTTGGTGATTTTCCTCCGGCACTAAGGATCAGATTAGAAATCCGTTGGTTGGTGGCACGCTGTTGTGTATGGATTGAGTCGACTTCTTGTTTTGTTTCACGGACATTATGGTTAAATAGTTTCTTCCATTCACTTGAAATCCGATTACTGACTAATTCTTTTAAATTCATTACACCACTCCTTTCTGTCGTAATTGAACCAATAGTTTCGTCATTGTTTTTTTAGTGTTCGAGAGAACCACTTCAGGTGGTTTGTTCGGTACTAAGGGAAATGTTTTAAGCCCCACTACTTGGATATACGTAGAAATTCCCATCGGCTCGTAAATAAACGGAACATGATCGCCTTTTTGTATTGGCGTCTTCCACTTCAACTTAACGACACCTGAAATATTTGGTGTATCTTGTAGGTCATTTCTTAAGCGTTCCATCATACTTTCCTGATGATGATAGCGTTCATCTCGAACAGGATCTTGAATTCGAATCCCCCATTTTGCCGATTCTTGACTGGTAAGTGTGACTGGAGGGAAAACATAATCACTCTCTCGAGGATTATCTGTTTCCACACCTTCTTTCAAGGCGCCAAATCCACGAATCTGGGTTTTTAAGTTGTACGTGTCGATATCGAATGTCACTTCATCCGTATTATGCTTAAATCGAATCGGCTCATGGACTTTTTTTCCAAACGCATCGGCGGACATAAAGCGTAAATGTTTATTGTCTGGAACAACAACTAAACGAAAGTCCTGTAGGACTTCATTGATCAACCGTAAATAATTCGCATCTCCAAAGTTTTCCTTGTCAGTTGCTGGAAACCCACCGCTTAACTGCCAAGTAAAACCGCGAGCGCCTGTTCCTAGTATGTGCATCAAGAGTTGCATCGGGGTTCGCCGACCAGTGATTTTATTGTATTGATACCCGTCTTGAATCGTGTAATAGACATGTGTGGCCACTACTCTTTTATACACCGCTTCTCCAACTGCCGACTCTTGCATTTCTTTGATGACAAATTGTTGGCCTTGAAAGATGACAGAAGACTCGTAAGTCACTAAATCATACACAACACGGTTTCGAATTGTTTTTCGAATAACAAAACCGACTTCCCACGTTTCGTTCATTTGCCAGTTTTCATAAAAAGACCCCTGATCGTAATCGGTCAGGAGTTCTTCTTGTGTTTCTTCATAATTTCGAATCGTTAACATTGGTTCACCTACTTATAAAGAAATCGGAAATCCCATTCGGATTTCACACGACTGATATTTTGTAATTCCATGTGATTTTCGCCGGGTGCTAATGTAATCACTCCATGGTTCGTATCAATGCCGCAAGAGACCCCATTTTTACGTGGATAGACACTTTCTAGCACTAAAGATTCTCCGTAGCGACGATGCAGTGGCGGGTAATAAATAAAACGATCACCGGTGGTTCGATTGAACAAGATAAACTCTCCATCTGATTCACCTTCGATTCGAATCGTTAAATCATGTTCTCTGGGATCAATCGTAAAATCTCCCCCGTTGAAAATAGTAAACCGACTCGTTTCATGGGTATATTGATACTCTTCTGCCGCTAAACCTTGCGAAAATTGCCAGTCCTCTTCTAAGTTAAAATTAGACTGAGTACTTGCGAGTGATTCCCCATATCCTCGATAAGCATAAAAAGAAATACTTCCAGAAACATAAAAATTATTCACTTCAGAGTATTCAATGGCCGGTATTACTTGGTATCTTTTTCCTGGTTCATTGGGATTAATTAAATAAATGGGAGTTTTGTCGATTAAAAGATTTTGGAACTCTGAAATGAACAATGAGCTATCTTCATAAGAGCTTAATTTTTTAACAAAGTTGGTCGAATAAAGAAAACCATCGTATCGCTTATTTAAAATGCGATATCCATTCTCTCCCTCAAACAGTAAATATTCGGGAACTAATTTGGGCGCTTCTCTTCTCAGACCAGAGAGGTTGATTGGAGCAAACGTTTCTAATAGCGATAACTTATTTTCCGATTTGAAAATAATGCAGTCTGTTCTCATAAAATACCTCCAATGCCTCGAGTATATAAAGCGGAACTTAAATTTGCTCCCGATTTTTCATTAATTATCCTTGAAATTTCATCCATATTAATTGTTAACTCTTTTCTTGATATGATTTCAAGTAGTTGAATAATACGTGTTAAATCAATTTTTGAATGGCTCGTTTTGTCACTTGACTGACTATTAGAATTATTTCGTGTAGTTGACCAATGACCGATTTGGCTCATTGCTGTATCGTCAAAAGAAGTCCCTTTTGCATAGCTAGGTAAACTTTCTTTCATCTTGGCAATAGATGGCCATATTTTCGTTCCTCTAGGTAAATCATATAGTGTCCAGTCATCCGGAGAAATACCAAAATGCCCTTGTGGCGTTAAGAATGGTTCTTTCTTGCCCCCATCACCTAGCCATACTGGCCCACCTTGGAAATAAGGATCACCTGTTGCTCTTCCGGCTACTGGCGGACCAACAAATTCGGTCTGTGTTCTCATAGTTCTAGTGATAACCTCTGGTAAACTCATAAACCCTTGTACACTTTCTAGAGCCAGTCGAGCTGGTCCACTAGCTTCATCCCTTCCGACCATCCTTTTAGTATCCGGAATAGCATTTCGATTGAACTCATGGATAGAAGTGCTAGCTCCAGTGACTTTATTCAACAAGTCTGTATTATTTCCAAAAAGACTTTTTAAATGAGGTAAAACATTCCTGTTATAGTCTTCAACACTAATAGCCCCGTCTCGAACCTTACCTAAAATGTCCTGATTGTTCGCTAACATCACTTTTATATCAGGATCTAATGCATTCCAAGCATTCATTGAGGTTTCTGATTGAAAAACTTTTTGAAGTAAGTCCGAATTGTGTGCCAAGATATGTTTGTCTTGAACGGATAGTTGATTCCAATAGTTTATCGATTCTTCTGATTGGCTAATTGCAAGTAGCGCTTGTTCATTATCCGCTAATAGTTCTTTTATTTCAGTAGGTAAGTCATTCCAACTTTTTAACGTTTCTTCAGAAGTGGCTAAAATTGTTAGAAACTGACTATTCTCTGCTAGCATTTCCTTCGTTGCATCAGGAATTTGTTGCCAACGGTCATAGGCTTCTTCTGATTCATGAAGCGTTTGTAATAGTTGATAATTTTCCGCATTAAGTGACTTAATTTCCGCTTCGAATTCCTCCCAAAGACCTAAGTCAAACATAGTCTGTGCCATCACTTCGGGTGTATTTGAGTATAAAAACGCAGTTTTGGCTTCAAGGGACATCGCTTCCCAGTTACCAGAACTTTCCAGCGCCTTAAACATCGTCATAGAAAATTCATCTTGCAAGACCGCTTCTTTATCACTCCATGCCATGCCATCCCACCAACCGTTAGCAATCGCCGCTTCACCAATTACTTTTTTAGCATTTGAATCTAAATCTGCTTCGTGAACTAGTAATCTCAACTCATTCCATGTTTGAGTATCCGCTGCTGCTTCTCTAACTACTTCAGGTACATTGGATTTTAACTCTCCCGTTTTTTCATCAAATACTAAGCTATTCCAAATCTCAGCTCCTTTACCAAGAGAACGGTTCGCTTCGTCCGCTGTCCAAGCTAATTTTTCAGCGTTTCTCGTTGCATTTTCAGCTAAACGCTCACTGGTTTTTTGTGCACTTTCAACAATCTTTTGATTTTGAGCAATCATTGCTTGTGCAGTCGCGTCATTTCCTCGAATTAACTGTCCATTAGCTAGGAATACTTCATTTAATAGTTCAGGATATTTTTCTGTAATAGCTGACATCTGAGCGTCTAGTCCATCGACTGTCGTCTTATTGATTTCATCCCATGCGCCTAAAAATTTCTGTGCAAACTCTCCTTCAAGATTGTATCCCATGGCTTCAAGTTGTTTCTCCATCTGCTTGCGCATTTCATCAGAATGTTCTGCAGATGCCCGCCGTTGTTCTCCTAACGCTTGTAACCATGCCTTAGATTGTTCTTTAGTAGCATTTTCTACATCACCATTCATCGCATCGAGAATATTTTTTTTCTCTTTTGCAGAAATATCCAGTGTATCAACATAGGCTCGTGTCGTATCTTTAGCTAAATCCTGAATAATTTTGGCTTCAGAGATACTTAAATTTCTATCATCTTGTGCCGCTCTAGCTTTAATTTCGCTGATGCGTTGTGTATTCTTCTGAACAATTTCTAAAGAATTCTCTGCTAAAGCAATTTCATCTTGTAACATTTCTTTCATTGCTTGATCAAAATTATCTGGCAATTCTCCAAGTAACCCTTGAAGTCCCTCGATTTTTTTTATTAAAGATCCTTCGATTGATTGTCCAATACTTTCAACACTTGAGACCATTGATTGACTATTCACTTCAAACCCTTGGGCCATCATTCCAAATTGGCCTGAAACGGCTTCGGTATTCGATTTAACACTTGTCAAAGTTTCATGTGTCACTGCACCAACGTCGGTTCCCCATTCACGCGTCCTTCTAGAAGACTCTAAAGCTTCTTTGCCCCACAATTGATAAGCTACAGCTCCTAAGCCGATAGCTCCAACAGCTAGACCTAAAGGTGAAGTTAATAATCCGACTGATTTAGCAAATAATCCAGTTCCTGTTTTGGCTCCTAAAATCGAAGTAGTGAACCAATTCGTTTTATCACCTGTTCTAGTCATTTCTGATGCGAGGGCCACTGTTCCTTCACTAGTGACTGCTAGCGCAGTTGATTTTGCTTTTAGAGTCCCTGTAATTTCACCAATTTTTTTACTAAAACTTCCTATTGTGGAAATACCATCACCAACATTTTTTATAAATCTTCCTGTAATTGAAGCTGCGGGACCAACAGCTGCAGTGTATACCAATGTTTTCACTATAGTCTCTTGTGTTTCTGGAGAAAGTTCAGAAAATTTTGTTGCCATTTCACCAAGATATTCAATGAAAGGTTTTGAGGCGTTAATTGCACTTCCAAAGGCATCCAGAAAAGGACCACCCATTGTAATGGCTACATCATTTAATTGATTTTTAACTACACCTAGTTTATGAGCTACGGTCTCTTGACGGATGGCATATTCATCAGAAAGTGCTGTTCCCTCATCGTATGCTTGATTCCCCATGCGAATAGAATCAGCAAATAAGTCCGATGCATTGGCTCCCCGTAATAACGCATCTCTTAAACGAACTTCACTGATACCCATATCGTCTAAAACTTTGATTGTTGACGTTCCTTGTTCCTCTGCTTTTGATAATCCAACAACAAATTCCATAATTGCCTCAGCTGGATTTTCTTTAAAAAGATTCGCAAATTCGGCATTTGTCATCCCAGCTACATTGGCAAAATCTTCTAAGCTCCCCGCAGCCTTATCTGCTTCCTTATACATATCTTTTAACTCAGCAGAAGTAAAACCCATTCGTTTTGATACATCAGTTAATTCTTTCCCACCATTTCTAATGGCAATAGTCAATTCTTCCCACGAAACATTTTGATCTGCAGCATGACCTTTTAATTCATCAAAAGCGCCTATCCCTTTTTCTGTCGCAAGTTGCATTTCAATCATTACTTTAGAAAATGCAGTACCTCCTGCTTGCGCTTCAATTCCTACAGAAGAAAGTGCCGCCGCAAATCCAAGAATCTCTCCTTCAGTCATACCAACTTGAGTACCTGCTGCAGCTAAGTTCATTGCTAAATTACCAATCTCTGCCTCAGTAGCTGCAAAATTATTACCTAACTCTACTAAAGAAGATCCCAGTTTTCTAAATTCGGTTTGAGGCATACCGGTGATATTCGCTAAACGTGCTAAAGCAAATGCAGCATCCTCAGCGTTAAATACAGTAGTTTCACCTAACATAATCATTGTTTCAGTGAAATCTACTACATTTTGGGTTTCAATGCCTAACTGTCCTGCTGCTTCAGCAACACCTGCAATTTTAGAGTGGCTAGAATGGTATGTACTTGTCAGCCCTCTTAGCCCTGACTCTAACTCATCATAGGAATAAACTACTTTTCCTGTGGAATCGATAACTTCCTCGTTAGTTTTCATTACGCTGGCAAAATCTGTTTCCCAATCCATAGCCGCTTTAGTTACTAGCCCAACGCCTGCAGTAATAGGGACAGTTACACCTTTTGTCCAGCTATCCCCAAACCCTTGTATTGATGTTCCTGTTGTGGAAACTTTATCACCAAAATTTTCAAGTGCCTGTCCGCTTTTAGTCCAATTTGATTCACTGATCGCAATTTGTTTCCCTAATTCATTGTGCTGATGCACCATTTTTTCTAGTTCTGCAGTTGTTTTATTTACTGCTGCTTCCGCACTCAATAATTGTGTTTTTTGATCTGCAGTTGCTGTGTTAACATCACCAATACCTGCTTTTAATTCTTCATATTTTTTTCGTTGGCTTTCTAATTGAGCAGAATAGATATCTACTGCTTTTCCAGTCAATGTATATTGTGCCTTTTGTCCATTCAAATTATTAGAATTATTCTTCCATGATGCTTCGTTCGCTTTCAAAGCATTATCGATAGAGCGCATTTGAGTACTCAAAACACGGGCGCTTTGTTGGAATGGATCAATATTTAAACTAACTGTAGCCGCTAAATTTCCTAAGTTAGAAACCATGCTATTTCCTCCTATACGCTAAGCAAACTTAAAAAGTCTTCGGTCAACTCACTAGTTGACGCTTCGTTATCTAAAACTTCATTAAATAATTCCAAATCTTCTAGCTTCATCGTTAATATTTCAGGTAGTTTATAGCCACCTTTTAGTAACGTTTGAATCATTGACTTTATGGACATATATGCTTCTTCTGCAGTTATTGGTTCTTGTTCTTTTTTTTATCGTCTTTTTTATTTCCACCCATAGCACGGACAAGAACATCTGTAATCACATCCGCTTTTTCTATAACTAATCCTGTCATGAGCTGTTCGTCAGTAAACTGCTCATCAAATATTTTAGAAATTGTTTCTAATAGATCCTTTTGCAATTCTTCGTATTTCTCAGGATCTTTCAAAGCTTCTTCATCACTGTAATAAACATCAGCTTTAACTTGATGTTTCATCGCTATTAAATTTTCTCTTAACGTGAAATTTTTTTTTGAAAATGTTCGTTCTTCACCGTTTATCAATAATGTAATTTCCATAGTTTTTTCTCCTTATAAAAAAACAAGAGGCTATTTACGGTTTTTAAACCAGCCTCTTGTTTCTAATTTTTTAAGCCAATGGAGGCTTAGGTAGTCCTAAGAAAACTTTTTCTCTAAATTTAGTCAGATCAAAGTCTTTTGTATCCTCTCGGGCAATTATATGTGTCACTCCATCGTTGCGAGGTTCGAAATTACCTACTACAGAATCCGGTTGGCCTGTAGGCGTTTCGGCACGGGTATTTAAATCTACTCCACTTGGCATAAATTTACCTTTAGTTAAACCAAACCAAACAAATTGACCTGTGTTTAACCTAGAACGGAAAATATGTGCTGTATAAGGAATTTTTAAGTCACTTGTGTAAATCTCCATGCCATCCTCTAGTTTCAATCCATGTAAAACTTCTTTCGCTTCTGATTTTAGGTCAGCATTGCCAATAGTAAGAGCTAACGCCGAGATTCCTCCATCAAGAACTGCCCAAAGACCATCATCGGCTTGGAAGTTACCGGTATTCACTGTTAAAGCTAATTGAGCTGAAGTCATTCCAGGGATACGTACCGGTGTTCCAGAAATCCGATCATCCTCTCCTAAAACAGCAACTTCCCAACGATCTAAGCCAATTTTTACTGTGTTTGCACCATTATTACTCATATTTTTTCCTCCTCGTATCTGTTCTTTCAAATTTTTCTATTTAGGATTCATTTTTCCAATTTACAAATCGATATTTTCTATGATTAATTAATAAATCAATATCAGAATCTATATATCTTGGATTTTCATTAACTGTGTATCGTGTAAAATTACTTTCTTTTAATATGTCATCGATTCGATTTTTAATCTGATAAGCTTGCGCATCATTCTTACACCAAAAACTGATTTGTGCTCTTTGTTCTTCTGAGTTAGCTGCATCATCAAAATAGTTCCCATCTCCCTCATAAACTGGAGATATTCTGATGAACGGTGCATAATTCGTTTTTCGATAATTTTCTGGAATGACATGTTTCCATATTCCTGATTCAGAAATTGATCCTTCTCTCATTGATTTCAAAAGGCTTAATAGATCTCTATCTTCATTAAGCAATTTAAATATTCTGGTTTCAATATTCATAATTTCAGACCTTCTTTAATCTTGTCTGCATACATGGATAAAACTGGATCACGCGATTCTGTAATTGTCTTTTCTTTAAAATTTTGTGGCCGTTGATTGATTGTGCCACTATCGGGATATTTCACCCTCCAGCCTGTTCCTTTACCATACCCAATATCTTTTTCAATTTGACCTTGAGCTCCACCTTTAAACCCGCTAACATGCACATCATTAGACAAACCACCATCATCATACGGTGTATTTTTTTCTAAATTATTAGCGACAATTTCTGCACCTTCATTTACCGCTTCACGAGCAAGTCTTTTATTATTCAATTGTAATTTCTCAATATTTGCTAAAATTTCTTCAATCCCAGATGTCACTCTACCACCTCCACAGTGATCATTAACATGTCTTTAGATCTCCAATCTTCTTCAATATCGATAATTTTATAAGCCTTTTCTCTCCACTTAACAAACTGTTCAGAACTTACATCTTTACGAAAACGAATATAAAAAGTTCTTTTCCTTCTTCGCTTTTGCAAACTCTCTATTTTTTCGTTCGATCGATCTCTGAATTCTTTTGTCGTTGCTTTGACAACCTCAGACCAACATGAAAAGAGATCCTTATCATCATTGAAAGGATCTCCCTCATCATTTTGTTTCACTTTTCTAGAGAAAAAAGTAATGCGCTCATTTAATTTACGTGTGATCACTTTGCATCGCCACTTTCACTCGTAATTGATGGATAATATTTTCCACACCATTAGCTAGTTTATGCCTCGTACTATCCGAAGATAAGCCCCTGTGTTCATATTCTTCTTTTACTTGCTTCTTAACTGCTAATTGGAATCTAGGTTCCTCAGAAAAGTCAACGGGTTGTTTTGAGGAATCTATAGCATCAATTAATATTAAGGCTGCTGAGTCTAGTAATTCTTTTATCAAATCATCCTCATAATCCATATCCACTTTCAGATAATTTTTTATTTGATCAAATTCCTCATCACTAATAAGATCAGAATAATTCTTATAAATATTGTTTTTATTCAGTGACATCTTTATTAGTCTTTCTTTTTTTATTGCCTTTCTTATTAGACTCAGTTTTTGAACTTGCTTTAATTCCTTCTGTTTGCTTACCTTCGTTCTTTTGTTCATTTACCTTAATTTTAGGCTCTTCAACAATTTCAATATGTTTGGGATATTTCTTATATCGAGCAAGATAATCCTTTTCTAAAGCAAGCTGATCATCAATCTGTAAAACTTGATTAGATGAAGGATATTCCTTAACTTTACCTTCAAAATCTAAACGAACATTTTTTAATATTCTAATCTTCATAAGTTATCTCTCCTTGTTTATGGTTTTGGCACTTCTTCAGCTTTACCCCCATCATAAGATAAAAAGAACCCGGCTTTTTTGTCTGCAATTTGGACATCAAATCGTAAAACAGCTTGTAAATATTGCCCGTGGATCTCGTGATTTGCCCAACGCACAGCCAATTGTTTTCGATCAGCAAATAAAATGCCTCGTTTAGGATCACCTAGGAACGCATTTGCTTGTCCCGCTTCTCCAAGTAGCTCGTCACCAACTACAAAGAACGGGTATCCACCAAACGTTTTACCAGAAGCGGAAAGAATACTATCTTGCAACATATACCGTCCATTTCCGTCTTTAATCGTGTCCAAAAAGTTATAGAAAGACTGAGAGGCAACGAAAACTTTTCGATAGGCCGGGTCAAGGTCCACATTGTAGATTTTTTTGATATCGTCTAGCCCACTTATTGTCTTTTTCGGGAATTTTTTAAATACTTCACTCATTGCATAATTCGTTGTATTTAAAGAAATTTCCGTATTATTTTCAGCTACAAGATTTACTAGATCCACATCTGCATCGTCAATGGATTCTTGCGACAAAGGAATTGCACCACGATAAGTGACAACTGACCAATCAACATGATCAAAGTCTGGTTTGGTCAACTTAGGATTTTTTTCTAACTCTTCAACAGAATACATACGAGTTGTGGCACGTTTTAAGATTGGATACTTCCCAGAACCTTTTTTCGCTTTATGAATGCGAGCAAATAGTTTTAAGTTAACGACTGTTTGAATTTCACGCGCTGGAATATACGAGATTTCTTCTGAAGTCACTGCTTTTGTATCTTCTTTAATGATTCCATCTACAGCTGAATCATTTGCCCGCCAAAATCTTTCAGGAACCAATGCTTCATCCTTTTCAATCATAGTTAAGCCATCTGTTTGCGCACCTTTTGTCCGGATAAATGTATTTAAAGCCTCTCTGTACTCTTGGTCTTGAGAAGTTCCACGCGTTCCTCCCTTAACTTTCTTAGAGTTACCTTTTTTTTGCTCCTCATAAAGCGCCAAGGTTTCTCGCAATTCAGTTAATTCCGCTTTTGCCAAATCACGTTTCACTTTTTTCGCTTTTGCTTCTTTAATCTTTTCCTCGCTTGCATCACCTTCCAAAAGTGATCGAATTTCAGTTGCAAGTTGTTCTTGTTCTGCCTCTCCGGCAATAATTTTGTCACGCAATTCTTTGATTTTTTCTTCAAACATTTGATTTCCTCCTATAATTTGTATAAAAAATAGCCATTCAAAGAAGAATGACTAGATTTATAATATTTTTAAAAGCTCTTCTTTCTCCAGATCAAATAACATACGCCTTGCTTCGTGTTTCCGTGGATGTTTGTGCAGCTCTTCAACCATTTGTTTGCTTCTTTCCCCAACTACTGCTTCTGTATCTGGATAAGCAGGTGTAGTTACTACCGACACATCATAAAGATGATCAATCTTATGGACCAACCGTTCATAAATTCCTGTTTCTTTGTTCTCTCTCCAGCTTTCAGCGCCTTCCTGATCTGGAATAGTAAAAGCAAACGAACACTGATTGATTACACCGGATCGGATATTTTCAATCAAATCTTTAGATAAAGTCGTATTTGTTGGTATAATTCGAAATTTCAAACCAATATTGTCAATATTCAACTCAAGATTAGCGCCAGTTCTTCCTAAAATTTGAGATTGATCGTGATTAAACAAGGCAACAACATTATTTGTGTCCGCCTCATCTAAACAGCCTGGTTCCAATTTTTCTCGAAATGGATAATACCATCCTAAAGTATCGGACCAACGGTCGAATTTTAATGCGTATCCTTCGATCACTTCGACTTCATTCTCCAATTTTCTCAATTCTAGTTTGGTCGTTCTCTGACGAATCTCCGCTTTGTTCATCATAGTCGTCCCCCTTTCTTTTACGTTTATTGTTCTGATCCAACTGATACTTTTCTGCTAAGTCCGACCAGACATAATTTAAACTAAATTTTCTTCTTTGCATGTCAGGATCTCCACTTGCTGATATCCCCATAAGATTTAACGCTTGATCGCCTGTTACTAAACCACCATTGTAAAGCCTCATAACATCTTCTGGCATTAAACCAGTGACTGACCTTGTATCAAAATTAAGAATAAATTTCTTGCGTTCTTTTTGTTCCAACAGTTTCAACTGAAACTCTGAAGTGATTGCGTTAAAATAATATGGTAGATCATTCAAAATATAATCATCATTTAGTTGCTTGACTGATTGGTTAGGGTTAGTAATCGCTAGTTTATGCGCTGGAACCCTTAAACATTTTGCAATTTGTGCTGTAGAATAGTTGTTTGAATTGATCAGAGATAAGACATTTGTGTCTATTTCAAGAGGTGTATATTCCATAGTTGAATCCATGACAATCGGACTTCCACCGGTTGCACCTTCTCTAGATATTTCAAACTCTTGTCGAACAGATTTTCTTGCTTCACCAGATAATTGTGAACCTTTCATTGTCAATATTCCGCTTGAAAAGCCATCACGAAAGAATTTCAACAACGTTGAGATTCCTGATTCTTGCAAGCTGATCTCATTTCTGAGTGAAAGCAACGGCGACCGTCCATAAACGGCATCACTACTGAAAAACTTCCAGTGGATTACATCTTCTGGATCACAACGGATCTCCCTGTCCCCTTGCAAAGGGTAGAAAATATAGGATCGAGAAGTATAATCATCACCCTCTACGATCGACACTGCGGATGGAGGATAAAATTCAAATTCAAGAGCTTTTTTTGTTTTTGGATCACGTAAAATTCTTGAATAGGCATTACCACACAAGATTGCATTAACGACCATAGCAAATTTCCATGCATGGGCTGTTGCTTCTTTAGTCGATTTAACATTCATCAAATAATTTAAATCTTCATCCTGAGTAATTCCACCATCTAAGTCCTGCTTAATGATTGGAAATCGTGCAATATCTCCCGCAATAATCATGACAGCTGTCAATACATCAGAATTTTTTAATGCTCTGATACCCGTATAAGATTGAGAAATCGTTTGACTATCGTAGATAAGCGCATCAATCTGCGCCTCTTTTGATCCTAAAGGCTGAAAAAAAGCCACATCATCACCCCCTTTCTAAAATTTTTTCATCCCAATCTCTTATCTATTAATATACTGGTAAAAACAAAGCACACACCTAATGTTAGCCAGCCTACTATTGCTGAATATAAAAAAGCTGCCACTGCAATAAAAGCAATGCCAACAATTAACAATATAGTATGAATATTTGTAAGTAACACATTGAAGAACTTTATCATTTTGAGCCTCCTAGCTAAAAACCAAAATCACCGCCAAGTATTTTTTCATCTGTCCAATATCCCCCTGACTGAAACTCTGTATAGCACATAGCGTATGCATCTAAAAGTGCGTCTATCGGATCAATCTTGTTACTATTTTTGTTTTTATCAATACGCATACCATTATTATCTACTTTTGTAATAGCGTTATAAATAGCAGCTGTTAGCAATTCATTTCCAGAATGCCGAATTTTCAGATTAATAACATCATCTCTGAACTGTTTTGTAGGCATATTCAATACAAGACTCGTTTGTCGTACTTCCGCCTGCAACCATTCCGGATGATTTTTTTCAATAAGCGTTAAAATGTGACCATATTGATGAGGATCAAAAGCAATGCATTGGACATCTAAATCATTTTCATAAATAAATTGCTCTAGCCATTCATATGTTTCATCATAATCGATAACTCCACTTTCTAAATCTGTAATTTTACATTCGTTTTTCATTTGTAGATTTGTATAACTAATGCCATCTCTCTTTTCTTTCGTAGCCAAGCCGTATTTGGTCGCTATAAAAGAAAAACTATCTACATAAAAGTAGTCTCCCATATGAACTACCCATGAAATACTAAACAAATCACTTGTTCGACCTACATCAATCCCAAACCAAACTTTTTTACCTTTGATATCAGGTTTATCAATTAAAGCTTTTTTCCAATGATCTGCTGATAAATATGCTTCATCGCTTGATTGGGACCACATATTAAAATTCTTGACCATAATTTTTATAGTTGTTCCTTTTTCCTTCCCTGCTTTCCACCTTTTTTTTAAATTGGTCATCATTTTTTCATGAAGTGCCGACACAGACAAAATGGGGTTGCTTTTAATATACATCTCTGGCTGCTCTAGCTCTTTAATTGATTCTTGTTCTGCTATATAAATAAATTGCTCCTCATCTTCTAGTGTTTCTTCTAGTATGTCTTTCATACGTGGGTATTCAACTCTATACATGGGGACATTTAAATTAAAATTGGCGGTAGAAATAATTAAAATTAACGGATTATCTAATTGTCCTTGACCTGATTCAATCAATTCCATCATTTCATCTGTTTTTGATGCTCCATACTCATCAAACACTCCAATATAAGGCTCAAATCCATCAATTGCACCTGTTTCTTTAGAAAGAACAGTAATGTATGATTCATCTCTTAGATTTTTAAGAAACTCTCGAACACGTTTAGTTGCTTTTCTAATATCAGGATATTTAGATCTTAAAGCATCTAATTGCTTCCTTGCCATGTCAAATGCAATACTCGCTTGTTTTTTATCATTAGCAGTACAAAATATTTGCCTACTTAATGCGGGATTTTTAGCAAATAAAAATTCGTACAGAACAATACCAGCTATCAATATAGTCTTCCCATTCTTTCTGGCAACACTTATAAAAGCTTTCTTAAAACGACGTATTGTTCGATTATTTTTGCTACGCCAACCATAAATACTACCGATAATGAATCTTTGAAAATCAGCTAATGGGTATGTTTTTCCAGTTTTCACATCTGGTAACATTTCTAAAAATTCTATTGCTTTTGCGGCTTCGACAGGATCATAGTTATACTTCCAACTCAACTTGGGAATTTTTAGTAAATCTTTTAGATGACGAATACATGCATCATAAACTTTCTTACAGGAGATAATCTTTCGCTCAACGATTAAGACAGCATAAGCATATGTATCATCTCTTAACTTATTTGGAATTCTTTGATAATCAATCAATATGCTGCCCCCACTTTCTAATATATTGATTTAAAGATTTAACCATATTTATCAAATATTGTTTGTTTATTTTCTTCTTTTTTAGGTAGATATAAACGAAGACGACTATCAACAGTCAATCCCAACTCACTAGCTGTAGATTTAATGTTTTTAGTCGCCTTTTCCATTGTTTTTATGACTGGGTTTTCTTCATAAGTGCCATCATTTTTTTTTATAAAACTACCGTGCTCATTTAATTTTTTACTTGCTTCTTTAAATATTGAATACCAAACACAGTAATTTTCTAAAATAGCTCTATCTAAGTTTCTAAGTGGTAACTTTTGAATATCTTCTATTACTCTTTTATACTCTTGCTTTGCTATTGGATTCATGTGATTTGGTGGCGTAACTTGCATCGCTACAAATCCATCTCCTGAGAGCTTTTCCGCAGTTTTTCTACTTGCTTTTTCTTCTTTAGTTAAATGTTTTTTGTTGTTATCTAAAAGCGATATTTTTCTCCCCATTTTTATCACCTCAAAAATTTTCCAAAAGGGAATTTTGGTCACGGAATAGAGGGCGTTCTTCACGCTCCCCACAAACGTACCCCTGTTTGATTTTTGCGGGGGTATACTCACCAAAAAAGGTGCATATACGAAATAATTCCCCACTTCGCATCAAAACTATTAACCAAATATTTCTCTGTCTTTTTTAGTTTTAATTGAATGACAAGCTTCACACAATGGTTGTAAGTTATTTATATCCAATCTTTTATCCCAGTCTACTTTTACAGGAATGATATGATCAGTAAGTACAGCATCATTTCCACAGTTTCGACATACATAATAATGTTCATTTAAAACTTGTTTACTCAGCTTTCTCCATGCAGCCGAATTATAGAAACGTTTGATTTCTTTTTGGTATCTCCATCTATCTTTATTATCTGCACGATACTCATCTTGTCTGGTTGCGTAATCAATTAATACTCTCTTACCATCAATAAATGTTAGTTTTTTAGGTCTTGTCATTTTCATACACTTCTTTACTGTAGACTGATAACATTGCTTTCATAATTGTTAATTTACCATCTACACCTAGCTTATCCGTATTAATAAAAAATTTTTCTTGCAGCATCAATTTATTCTGTGGCGTATTTAATGCTTTATCCACTAAGTAATAAGCGAGTGAACAAGTTTCCATAACAGATAGTCCATACGCACTAATAATTGATGAGAATGTTTCAGCAATTTTATCCATATCTTTTTCTTCTATTAACTTTTCAATCAACTTGATGTAATCATTGCTTTCTTTCACTTGATATACCTCCTTATGTTCCTCTGAATGTTTTCATCGTTCCATACTCCATTACCACAATAGCGAAGCTTGCAACCATCAATTTCGATGGGTGTGGCCTCTCGAACCATTTCAATAATTGAGTAGCTATTCTTAATCTGAATGGGCAATACAATTCGTGGTGGATCATCTCGGCTAGGTTGCGGATATCTATTTGATAGTGAAATGTACCAGTAGTTATTCATACTATATTCTCCTTAGACAAAATAAAAAGACCACTCAACGAGTGATCTCATATGTAAAAAATACACCTCAGCAACGAGATGCAGTTATAACTCTATTAAGCAACCTACCTCACCTTTCGGCCCCAAATCCTCTCCTATCCCTCGGTTGCAATATCGCTGGCAAGGATTTGCACCTTGCATGGATTACTCTAATTCACCCTTTATTGCGTCTACCTATTCCGCCACAGCGACATAATAAAAATAGACAGCCACATATGAACTATCCGCAGGAGCTGAACCCCACATCCTTTAGTTTATTTGCTGCTGTCTATCGAAGCTTAATTACAACGATGAGGGAGATTTCCTCCCTTCAAATTGTTTTTGTCGATTTCCTGTTTACTAATCTTTCGACACTAATAGAATATCATGTGTAAATCAATATGTCGGTACTATCATGGTACCTTACGTACTATACTTTTTTGTTAAACTTTATTATACGCATTAACTCTGCATGTTTATTCTTAATGTACTGATAGGTATATCCCGTCTCTTCAGCAACTGATTCTAGTGTCATACCTTCCACATATTTCAATTTTAGAATGCGATTGTTTAATCCATTGAATTGATCAATTAATTCAATGATTTCTTTCCGTTCTTTTTCTAATCGTTCAATTCGATCATTCAAACGTTCAACCACTCCTTTTAAATGCTTTTGTTTTTGTAAAGCTGTCAAAAAATTTTGATGTTTTGCAAGGTCCCCATCATCACCATCTGAATAATTTGACCAGCGATGAAGTTCTCTTGTATTGATTTTCAAATCAATCTTTAGTTCAAGCAATTCCTCATCAATATCAATTATCGAATTTACCCATTCATAAATGATGAATCACCTTCTTTTTAATTTTTTATTTGTAAAAGTGTGGACGTCTATACTTTGTCCATACTTTAAAAACTAAAGTGTGGACGTGTTTATCCTTACTTCCACATGAGTTACATCGATTTTTCCACACTGTCCACACTTTTTCAGTCCATATACTATATATATATTATTATTAATATATTCTTTCTTTTTTTTATAAGTAAAAGAAAAAAGTATAGACAGTATGGACAACATACTTCAACCCCTTTTGTATCAAAGGATTGAACCGTCCATACTTTCATAAAAAAAGTGTGGACAAAGTGTGGACGTTTAACTAAAGTGTGGACGCTTCATTCGCTACATATTTATAGAAGAAATGTTTTCTTCCCATCATTCTCCTTTCTTTTTTTTCATAGCCTAGTGACTTCATTCTCTGCGTAAATTTGGTTTGTGAGTATGGCTTCGCTCCTGATTCTTCACAGAATCGCAGATATTCTTCATAAACCGCTTTTGTAGTCATGTTTTCATCGATTGATCTTTGATTAATGAACCCTAAGATCGTATCGCTTTCCACAAAATACTCTTCTGTCACTTTCGCGACGGTTTCGGAGGAAGAAAGCTGTCCACCATTATTATTGATGCGTTCCATTGCATTCAGTGCAATGTTTAGTAGATATGACTTGGCATTGTCTGTGGAAAGTTTCTCATCTATTTTAGGATCTGCTTTTGTTACTTTATTCTCACAGGGAATCACTACCACCCGACGAGCAATCCCACCAGACTTATCTTTGAACGTCGGCATTTCATTTGCTGTAAAAATTAGCGTTGCTTTATTTTTTAATTTGTAAGGCTTCGAATAGATGGGGCGGACCATGATCGTGTTTCCAGAAGCCAAAGTTTTGAAGTTCATTGATTTTTCCATGTACCCAGCATCGATATCATCCCCAACATTCACCAGTTTCCCTTCCAATTCCATTACGGATGTTTGATCGTTAAATTGTTCTAGTGCAAGGTTAAGACCTAGATCACCGATGAATGCATTTAACATCTCAAGAAATGTTGATTTTCCATTTGCTCCGGAAGAACCAACCAAGAAGAAAACTTTATGTGGAAAGCCAACCGTCATTAAAATATGGCCAAGCATTTCTTCGATGACATTTCGTAAGTCTTTTTTATTTGAAGATAAGAAATCTAAGAAGTCATCCACTGTTTTGTCGTAAGCATCCGGATCATATTCCACATCCAAGAAGTAAGGAGTGAATTCTTTTGTTGCCATAGGAATGATATCCGCACCATCAAGCATGAAATTGTTTCTAAACTGAATGGGAAAATCATGTGTTTCAATGAGTTCGCCCTTTACTTTGAATAAATCCAGCAGCTGTTTCCAGTTGTTTGGCTTTAATTTGATTCGCTGATCAATCTGTCTGAGTAATTTATTTTGATCGTTTATCCAGCAGTTATTTTCTTTGTGGAAGGTCGATCCGTTGAAAAATTTGATACCTAGATCATCCGCAAGTGCTTCACTAGTCGTAATCATGTCTTTTGGATCCAAATAGAACTGCTCGCGAATTTCTTTTTCACTTACCGAGTTCACTAATCCTGAAACATCCGTCTCAGGCAGTGGATCGGCGTACACTTCTTCATTGATGAAATGAGCAATCTTGGCCAAGGTGTCATAATCAATTTCGTACATTTCCCGTACGGTTAGAAGATGAGCGTACAACGAACTGTTTCGTGAGCCTTCTTTCATATCAGTCAAAACATTTTTTAATCGACTAGGCAACAATTCTAAGGGTAATGTTGGTAGATCATCGAACATGTCTAAATTGCCGTGCATTTTTCTTAGTCGACCATTTTGCTTGATCGTACCGGTGGTATTATTTCCTGTTTTATAATCCACGAGTGCGCCAGAAACAGTTAGTTTCTTGGTCCAATTTCGCAGAAGAACTTTTTTACCATTTATTTGAATGGGTCTTTTGTAATAGAGATGCAATCCACGCTTTGTTTCAAAAGCTAACGTTGGATATTTCTCTAATAGCTTAAAACCAATCTCTGGATACTCATCAAAATCAACAACGACTGTTTCTGGATTCAACAAGATTGCAGCATCATTCAATTTAGAAAGATCTGTGTAGAAGTCTTCTAGGCTTTTTTGATCGGGCTTTTTTTGCCCTGGTTCAAGTTTTATATATTTAAGCACACTGTTTTCCCACCGCCTTTTCTACTTTCTAAAATGAGTTTTTTTCAATTTGTTCAATGTACCATGCTACATCCAAGTCTTTTTTTGTTACTTTCTCATAACTTAGAAATTTTGGCGGTGATCCCGGCAGCTTGGAATGAAGATCATTCTTCACTTGAAATACGCCGCCATATTTCTCGTTTGTTGTGGCAATACCGCAAACGGTTTGATTCATTGGCACATACTTCCCGGAAACCTGTTGTTCAATTCCTTCGTATTCCTTATGCATTTTTCCGACGAAAAAATAATCAGATATATCCGCCTTTTTGAATGCTTGTACCACAAATTCCTGTGGTTTTACTCCATTAACTACTGATTCAAAGATACCGCGAGTGATCACTGGTATTTGCGAGGACTCGTACGTCGCTTCAGAAAAAATACCTCGTTTGACCATCAATCCATCTTTTTTTATAAAGACATAATTGTTCACATCTTTTTGAAACACTTTATGATAGGAATGAACTGAAACAGTTAAATGCAATTGCTGGCACCACAGATCAAGTAATTCTCGGATGATCGGTTCCATGATTGGATTAATTTTGATCAGAATACCATCGGTGTTTGTTTGTACTAGTTCCTCATAAAAATTTTCAAGTACCAGTATTAAATGGGTAATGATCAATTGACCGCTAATTGTTACTGAAAAATATTTCTGAGGGTCAAACATAGCTGAAAACGGATTGTTCATTGAGCCGTTAACGGCATTGATCAACGTTTTATAGGTCAAATTTTCCGTTTCAACTTTCTTTTGATACAAATGATCAAAAGCTTTCGGATTCTTTATGGCCACACTCAAAAAATTATTATTTCTTATAATAGATGGAAAGAATTGCTTTACATCAATCAGCAAAAATGTTCCTTCCCCTTTGTATTTCTCTTTTGCCGCATGAAGTCCACCGAATCCATACACGTGGGTCAGGTTGGCCAACGTCATCTTGAACTTTTCTTTTTTGAGCTTTTCTTCCGTTGTGTTTTGATAAGTGGTGCGGATTTTATCATAAAAGGAAAGTAATCGCTCAGGAAGTTCAAACTTTGGTACATAACGATCATAGCTATACATCAGCACATTCGGTCGTTTAGGTGTCTTTTTCGCCTTCAATATTTCTGCAGCAAGATTTGCTCTCGTTTTCCTCAAAGAACGGGCTGGCAAATTAAATTCTTTGACAATCTCAAACTTGGTTTCTAGATATTCTTCTCTAAAATCAAAAACTTGTTCTAAAACTGCAATTCGTTTTTGGCAAAATTCTTCCTTATTCTTAGCAGATATATCCATGTTCAAATTAAAAGCAATTTCTTCAATCGTACAATTTCTGGCTTCCTGCATTAAATCAATTGAAAGATACTCTTGAAGGTACGTGCTTTTTCCGTCTGTCAGTACCTTGGCTAAAAATTTATCACTCTCTTGATAATTGCCATAGCCAACTAGATAATGAACAGCTGAGAGAGCTTTTTTAAGGCTCTCTCGATTATTAGCTGATTCAATTTTTTTATCCGTTTTAAACACTGCTAGCCAATTATCGCTATTTTTATTCCTATACAGCCAGTAAAAAGTAAACATTGGCATAGCTCCTTAAAATTTAGAATGGAAGGTCTTCATCTGAGATGTCAATCGATCCCGAACGATCAATCGGCTGATCAGCTGGATCATCATATGCAATAAAATCATAATTTTTATATGGTCGGGATGGGTCCTTTTTATTTTGTGTAGACTTCACTTCTAAAATAAATTGACTACCAACGCCGTCTTTAAATGCAGCAGCCATGGTTGTTTCATCTTCCCAGTCATCATCGGTCAGTTGCAGTCCAATTACAGAAGCCAGTTTGGCCACAATCTTGATATTTTTTTGGAGAACAAATTCTGGAACTTTGGCTGTGTCGAACCCTAAGTTGATAAATTCTTTTTGGCCAGCTACTTCTCCGACAGTTACTTCATTTTCAAAAGATAATGCTTCCCAACCGCTTTGAAAAACTTTGTGTTCAACATTGGCCAAGGTTACATCGTATTCACCATCAGCAAGACCTTGGTTGCCGCCTGCGTTTGGATCGTCTGTTTTTGGATCGAATCCTGCTAAAATTTCATTTGCTAAATCTTTTAATCCCATGTTAAATTCCTCTTTTCAATATATTTTTTTTATTAGACTTTTGGTTTGATTCGCTGTGCTTTTTGTGTGGTTGTGGCTGGTTGAGTCTTAGATGTCGTTTGATTAACCGGAGCTGTTTTTCTTGCTCCTGGTTTAGCTTTGCCAGTTGGTTCAGCTGATTGAACAACCTCTTCACTGGGATTTTCTTTTGTTTCTGAAGTGACTAGAATATCTTCTTTTTTCTCAATTTCTTTTACAATGTCATCTTGGACTTTTTTGGTAGTTTTTGGTGAACGGCCAAATACACCAGTGATCGTGTCTAATATAGTTAAGATCAATTTGTCATCTACCTGCTCCCGCATATAATCTTTGCGCCGTGCTTTTGCCACACGAATATAGTTTTTGCCAACTTTTTTGCATTGAA
The DNA here is from genome assembly GCF_045371165.1 of Enterococcus pernyi. Lineage (NCBI taxonomy): Bacteria > Bacillati > Bacillota > Bacilli > Lactobacillales > Enterococcaceae > Enterococcus > Enterococcus pernyi. The sequence goes on along the minus strand of NZ_JBIQDM010000019.1, from coordinate 4,393 downwards.
TCGATAAGTCACAGTTTCCATTCACGATGTTTTGGTGTTTTTCTTTCAATGAAGGAATATCGATCTCCGTTTGTCCCTCCATCTTTGTAGCATTTCGGGAAATATAAATCACATTCATCGGCAATGACTTTAGTTCGATAACTAACTGCTGAAAAATATTCGTAAATGCTGCGTATCCTTTTCCGTAAGGAATATCTCCAAGCGTTTCAACATCTTCTTTGTCACAAATGTATTGCTCGATCATAACAACAATATCGTCAATTACATCCAAAACCACCGTTTCATAGGTATGCTTCTCTGTTTGTAAGGCAGTGATTAACTTGTCTAACTGATCGATTACCGAACGCTTTATTTTCCCATTTGTATCTTTGATGTTTCTCAGCTGAACCGAAGGAACAGTGTTTGCTTCAGCATTTCCATCTGTATTAAATACTAGGGGATTGGGAAACTGTGATGCTAAGAAAGATTTACCTCCCATAGTTGGACCCCAGATAAAGAAATTTCGTGGTGTATCTTTCGGAACTTGTGGTTTGTTTGGTGGTAGAATACTCATTTGTTCTCCTCCTCAAAAGTTATAATTTCACTGGGATGAACGGCTTCGCTGTCTTCTGTTTGGTACCAGAAAACATCGATTGGATATTCTGGATCCGTAGTCAGTTCCTCAATTCTTCCAATCGCTCCGACTTCAGCGCTCAATCCACCATCATTTTTCGCAATAAGTTTTACTTTTTGGCCTACTTTAAAGTGACTCATGCTAGAAAGCCTCCTTCTACAATTTCTTTACTGCGTGCAAATTCTTCTGTTACTTGTGCTTCGTAATAGTCACCAAAATCTTTATGGTTTTTCGCCACAATATTTTGTTTCAAAATAGATCCCTTTGTTTCATCAAGCATTTTGGCGATTTCTGTTTCTGCCTCTTCACGAGTTGTTGCGTAGAATTTTGTTGTTTTTTGTAATGGTCTGATCATTTTTATTCTCCCTCAGAATTTTTTATTTTATAAAGACCAGCAAAATTAGATATTTTTTTATGTTAAGATAGTTTTATCGGTATAGAATACCGAAATAAAACAAGGTTGGTACTTTTCCTTTGAAAATAGAAACCCACCAATGATAGGACTCCGCCAATTACACACCAAAATATTGTTAATCTGACCATTCTTTCCTACCTCCCAAATCTGCGCCTTTCTCTCTCCACGGCACCGTTCAAGTCAAGATAGATCCCTTTTCCACCTTCTAAAAATTGCGGTTTTAAATAATATGATTTATTTTCAATATCCCATTTACATAATTTGCCGATTACTGCAATAAAACGTTCACTCTTGATTGTTGGATTCTTTGTTGTCTTGTTGTTAGGTCGATAAAATCGTACAGCGCCTTTTTCTCCTTTGGTGGTAGGTACAAGCGCAATGATTCGTTCTTTATCATTCAAGTAAAGTAACGCGTATTCGGAATATTTTAAGCATGCTGCTGCAGACTTGCTAAAATTCAAGCCATACTTTGATAGAGTCACGCTAGGTTCTCTTTCTTGGGTACCTAATTCTATTAATTTAAAATTTGATGTTAATTTCATTATTCTTCCTCCAAGTATTTGAATGTTTGTTTCTTGTCGTCTGTCGTTTCTCTTCCCTCGTAAGTTTCAAAACAATCACCTCTTTATAGAACTTTTTTAATCCGGATTGATCCTTTCACTTCTGCTTCTTTAAGATATTGATGATAGATATCTGGTTTTTCCTTTTTCAATCTGGTACTATCAACTGATTTACGAACAGTTGGAAGTACTCGTGTGATGACGATATCGCCTGTATCAATTTTTTTAATATCGTTCTCTTCCATTTTTTGATAAAGCTGATCTCGAAAATCTTTTTGCTGGGCTTTTATTATTTTTGCTTTCTCTTCAAACTCCAACATTTGCAATTCAAATCGTTCAACTCGTGCAACTAATTTATCTATATCATTTCCAATGGAATAATATTCTGTTTCGTTCATGTCTGGCTTTTCTTTCAAGTACTCTAATCGGATCCAGAAAGTCTCAATTGAATCCAGAATCTTTTCAATATAACCTTGATCACGTTCAATGTCTTTGATAACCAGATTTTCACGATCAAATTCCAGATCAAAATCTTTTGGACGTTGATACATAGCCAACCATCCGTAATCACAACCGGTTTGATGGAAATACAATTGCATTTGAGCCTCATATACTTTTTCAGTTGGATTAGCTCCATGTGTTTTAATTTCTAGCAACATTTTGTTTTCTAAATCAATACCGTCAACATTAGATCGAATCATGTCATCTTTATTAATAAAAGTATCCGGATAAAAATTTAAGCTGTTCATTGTGTTGATGTAATCACGGATAAGTGGTTCCATCTTGTTACCGAATTGGATATAAGGATTGCTGCTTTTATCGGGCTGAACAAGTCCAGCTTTTTCTTTGGCCAACTCAAATTGTGTTTTGTATTTTGATAGACCAAGAATGACTGGTACATCGGAACCGCCCACATATTGTGTTCGTTTTTCAGTGACGTTTGTGTCTTGTTTTTGTACTCCGAACATTTGTCTTTTCCTCCCCCATTTTTACCGATTCAATCGTATCAGTAACAGCAACAAATTGAATGAGTATTTCATTTTTTCTTTTTTTGAAAATATCCATATCTTTGCGATTAAATGCATCTTCAAAAAGTGACTTAATGTCAAAAGTTATCTCTTCTAGCCACTGTTTTATTTGTTCTTCTTCCATCTTTTCACTCTCCAATTCTTGTACTCATATAGAGTTCTTCTGAAAAATCTTGCTTGTTCTCTAACGCCTCGTAAACAGCTTGCTCGATCGTTCGTTGTGTAATGAAACGATAGACTGTTACTTTCTTCGTTTGACCATTTCGATAAGCTCGTCCTAACGCTTGACTGTAATCTTGATAAGAATAGGTGGGTGTATAGAAAATGACTGTATTTGCGTACTGTAGCTCAATCCCTGCACTACCAGCCATGTATTGGACAAAAGTGACACTATTCTTCAACTTGCTCCAAGAACTCTTAGAAGGCAAATGAGAGACCTTTCCGCTCACTTCAAAGAATTGTTTATTTTTGATTTTTTTCTTTAAAGCATCAATCTCTTTTTGATAGTAGTAAAAAATGACTATATTGTTCTCAGTTCCTTCACAGAGCATTTCGGCGTAGTCTAACTTATCTTTTTGATTCGCATAGTACCGTAAGCCGTGTGCCAGTTTTGAAGGTGTATCAAACTCTTCGTCACCTAACACTCGTTGCTTGGCCACTTTGTCATAATTAGATGACCGCATAAATTTCACGTCTTCAAAAATCAATGGTGGCAAATCCAGAGCTTCATCTTTTGAAATAGACACAGTGAACGAATGATATTTATCATGTAACTGATCCTCATTGACCCATCCTTCAATTTTTGGAATTCGTCGATTTCCTAGATACATCGTGCCCCATTTTGCATAGCGATCGTTCATTTCTTTTTTTGATTTGAAATAGCCAAACATAATGAAATAGTTGTACGTGTCTTCCCAACCGTTACTTGCTGGCGTGGCCGTCAACAATAAAAAATGACTTGATTGTTTAGCTAACTTTGCTGCAGCTTTTCCACGTTGAGACGTTGGATTTTTGATGTAATGTGCTTCATCAAATATTACAAACCAACCTTTATACATCTTGTATAAGTCAGCTAATTTCCCATAACTCATTTCAGAAAATTGAATCTCGATTTTATAGAAGTCACAGACGGCTTGAATGTCTCTCCGCCACCCACCTTCTTTTAATTTCTGTGGTGGAGCTATTAATAAAATTGGCTCACCATTGCTGTGTTTCAAGTAATGATGAATAGCCATGATTGTTTTTCCAGTTCCTGTATCTGCTGCATACAAGAAATTAGGATCAGCGCTATCGACTAACTGCTTTTGAAACTTATATAACATTTCTGCATTTGAGCACTGTGGATACATCTTCCACGCTTCTTGCGACAATAGCCACACCTCCTGCATTTTCTATTTTGTTTAGTTTGCTTTTTTGAAGGGCACTAACCGTTCCACCACCTGGCCGCTTCACTTCTATACCGATGAATCGTCCATTGACACAAGCTAATATGTCAGGTGTGCCAGCTGGTTGATACATGGATCCATGAACTTTCAAATAGTAAGCCCCTAGTTTATCCAAATATTTCTTAATGCTGTTTTCAACTTTCTTTTCTGGACCAGACATGCTACACTCTCCTTAGTTATGAATTTTTTTATTGGCTTACTTCAGCGGTAACTGGGGTAAGCTCTTTTTGTGCAACTAGCTGTCCTTCTTTTGTGAAATATTGCTGAATTTTATGGCCATCTAAAACTATTGTTGTCAGAATGAGTATCACTTCTTTTGATTCCACATCAAT
>NZ_JBIQDM010000018.1:0-38019 GCF_045371165.1 Enterococcus pernyi | reverse complement strand
GCCCATTCGTTCCATGTTTTTTCATCTTTTGCTGGCGAAGTGCCACTTAAATCAATCGCAACAGCCGGACGCGAGGTCGCTTCTTTGGAGGATCGATCACTCGCAAAGGCTAAGAGTGTCGGTTGGAAAACCGACGACAACAACATTACAACCATCAACAACGAGAACCATTTCTTTTTCATTTTTCCACTCCTTTTCTTTTTTATTGACACCGAGAGTATATCCCAAGAAAAGAAAGCGCTTAATAAAAAGTGAAAATTCTCATGAAACGACTTTTTCTAAAATAAGAAAAGGAAATTCAATTATTTATTCATAAAAATTTTTGTATGTACAATTCAACATAAAACAACTATAAGAATGTATGCCGTACCAAAAATACGTCAAAAAAGCCGGGATTTTTTCAAATCCCGACTTGGCTCGTTTCTAAAAGAAACCCTTCTAGATAAAAATCAATTCAATTGTAAAATATGCCATGGATTATTGACTGGAACATAACATTTAGATTTCTCTTCAGAAAATCTTTAAACAATGAAACTTTTTACATTTTATCTGGTGCATGTAATCCTAATAGACGTAAGTCTTCTTTTAGTAAAACAGTGACAGCATAAACTAACGCTAAGCGCGCATCTTTTTGGTCATCATCCGCTAAGATTTTTGTATGTGCATAGTACTTATTGAACGCTTGTGCCAATTTGATCGCATGTTTTGCAATGATCGATGGCTCATATTTTTCACCAGCTTGAAGCACTGTTTCAGGATATTTCTGTACAAGCTTCACGACTTCCCAACTATTTTCGTCATTCAACGCATAAGCTTGATCTTTAGAAGGAACAAAACCTGCTTTGTCTAATAAACTCATCGCCCGAGCATGAGTATATTGGACATAAGGACCTGTTTCTCCTTCAAAACGAACCACTTCTTCTAAATTGAAGTCAAACGTATTCAAACGGTCATTTTTTAAATCGTGGAAAATAACAGCACCCACACCGACTTGTTTTGCGATGACATCTTTGTTTTCCAAATCAGGATTCTTTTCACTGATTTGTTGTTTCGCTGAGTCGATTGCTTCATTCAATACTTCTTCTAGTAAAACGATCTTTCCTTTACGTGTCGATAGTTTTTTACCACCTTGTGTGATCAAACCAAACGGGATATGGTGCATATCATCTGCCCAGTCAAAACCTAGTTCTTTCAAGACAGCTTTCAATTGTTTAAAGTGATAACTTTGTTCATTACCAACTACGTATAGTGATTGACTAAAATCATACGTACGTTTACGGTATAGTGCAGCTGCCAAATCACGCGTAATATAAAGTGTCGCACCATCTGATTTTTTGATCAAGGCAGGATTTAGATCATAAGCAGATAAGTCAACGATTTCTGCACCTTTGTCTTCTTGTAAGAGATGTTTTTCTTCTAGTAATTCGACGATTTCATCCATCTTGTCATTATAGAAAGCTTCCCCGTTCAATGAATCAAAACGAACTTCTAACAAGTCATAGATCTTGTTGAATTCTTTCATTGATTCGTCACGGAACCATTGCCATAACTCCATCGCTTCTTCGTCGCCTTCTTCTAGACGCTTGAACCAAGAACGAGCTTCATCATTCAATTCAGGTTGTGTTTCAGCTTCTTCGTGGAATTGGACATATAGACGCAATAATTCATTGATTGGTTCAGCTTTTACAGATTCAGCAGATCCCCATTTTTTGTAGGCAACGATCAGTTTTCCAAATTGTGTACCCCAGTCTCCTAAATGGTTGATACGTACTGGTTGATAACCTAATTTTTCCATAATAAAGCCAATTGAGTTTCCGATTACTGTCGAACGTAAGTGACCCATTGAAATTGGTTTTGCAATGTTTGGTGAAGACATATCGATTGGCACGCTTCCTTGGTTACCGATCGTGCTATCCCCATAGTGTTCTTTTTCTTTTACTACTGTAGCTAACACTTGCTTACTGATGATCTCTTTGTTCATAAAGAAGTTCAAGTATGGTCCGACGACTTCGATTTTTTCAAAATTTGTTGCATCGATTTTCTCAGCAAGATCCGCTGCGATCTGTTGTGGTGCTTTGCGGAAGATTTTTGCTAAAGAGAACGTTGGAAATGCGACATCTCCATGGTCCGCTGATTTTGGATTTTCAAGTAATTGTGCGACTTGCTCCAACGTCAAGTCATCTTGTACGACTTCATATAGTGCTTTTGCAACAACATCTTTGTTATTCATTTATTTTCCTCCTACATATTGTTTGCTGTAAAACAAAAAAATCTCTAGCAAATCCATATTTCCTATGAATTTACTAGAGACGAGAATTCCCGCGGTACCACTCCAATTGTCCTAAAAAAGGACCTGCTCGATCTGATATCGGTAGACGACCGTCTGTCAAAGACAGAGTTCTCCAAGTGCGCTTCATTGGGATTTGTCCGTCCGGCTTCCACTCTACCCAGACTCGCTTTGAACGAAATGACACCAATTACTCTCTTGTTCAGCAAACGTTGCTCTTATTTAACTTGATTTGAATTATAGCAGATATCCAATCTCCTGGCTAGAGTTTTCTTCATAAATAAACGGTGTTCGAAAAGCTGACCTTCAACAATAAGCTAAAATGTCCAGGAGGTCTAAAGGAGATTAAAAACCAACTGGACATTTTATACACATGGTCATGGTAAAACGATAAAAAGTTTCTTACGCTTCATCAGCAACAATGATTGTTCCTTCTTCTGAAGCTAATAGATTTTCAATATTTTCTAAGGAAGTAATAATTGCTTTCCCAGTAGGACGAGCCTCAACAAAGGCAATCGCTGCTTCCACTTTTGGCAACATGCTTCCTGGAGCAAATTGGTTTTCAGCAATATACTGTTTCATTTCTGAAACACCAACTGTTTCTAATTTCTTTTGATCTGGTTTTTGATAATTTACGTAGACATTATCGACACCCGTCAACACGATCAATAGATCTGCACCAATGATCTCTGCTAATTTTTCAGAAGCAAAATCTTTATCGATAACAGCTTCTTTTCCTTCAAGACCTGTTGCAGTTTCCACTACTGGAATACCGCCACCACCTACAGAAATGGTGATTACGCCTTGTTCCACTAATGTTTGGATGACTCGAGCTTCTTTGATTGAGATTGGTTTTGGAGAAGCAACGACCTTACGCCAACCACGTCCTGCATCTTCTTTGAATGTTACAGAAGAGTCTGCTTTCATCTGATCATTCGCTTCTTCTTCTGTATAGAACGGTCCAACTGGTTTGCTTGGATTTTTGAACGATGGATCATTTTCATCAACGATGACTTGTGTCACTAACGAAACGACATCTTTATCGATTCCTTTTTCCTTCAACACTTCGCCCATCGCATTTTGCAACCAATAGCCAATTGAACCTTCCGTCATCGCCACACATGTATCTAATGGCATTGCCGGTGTTTTTTCTGAATCAGCCGCTTGTTGTTGGATCAATAAATTCCCAACTTGAGGACCATTACCATGTGAGATGATCAATTCATCTCCTTGTTCAATAAATTTCACTAAGTATTTTGCTGTTTCCATCAATGCGTCTTGTTGCGCTTTTGCACTTGCATCTGTTGATAAAATCGCGTTTCCGCCTAATGCAACAACCACTTTTCTGTTTGCCATGTCTATCTCCCTTTCTTTCAGAACATTCTGAATTTTACCGATGACAAAACAAGCCAGCGTTCTTTCTGAACGATCCTCACGCTGACTCGTTTTGATTATTTACTTGTTAGTTGTTACACACGAGGAATGAATAAGTTTCCTAGTGTTGCTGCCATGATTGCTTTGATTGAGTGCATACGGTTTTCTGCTTGCTCAAATTGACGTGCATATTTACTGCGGAATACTTCGTCTGTTACTTCCATTTCAGTGATGCCGAAGCGTTCTTTCATTTGTTCACCGTAAACTGTCTTCGTATCATGGAATGCTGGTAAGCAGTGTAAGAAGATCAAACGATCTGTATTGTTTGTTTTTTCGATCATATCCATATTGATTTGGTAAGGTTTCAATAATTTGATACGTTCTTCAAATTTATCTTCTTCACCCATTGATACCCAAACGTCTGAGTAAAGAACGTCTGCTCCGTCTACCCCTTTAGCAACATCGTCAGTGATCATTAATTGTGCACCTGATTTCGCTGCAAACTCTTCAGCCATTTTCACGATTTCTTCTTCAGGTTGTAATTCTTTTGGTGCAACGATACGCATATTTGTTCCTAAGATCGCACCTGTTACTAACAATGAGTTCGCCATGTTGTTACGTCCATCGCCACAATAAGCAACTGTGATGCCTTCCACTTTACCGAAGTTTTCTTGGATCGTTAAGAAGTCAGCGATCATTTGAGTTGGGTGCCATTCATCAGTTAAACCATTCCATACAGGTACGCCTGAGAATTCAGCTAATTCTTCCACCATTTTTTGGCTGAAACCACGGAACTCGATTCCGTCAAACATACTACCTAATACTTTGGCAGTATCTTCTGTAGATTCTTTTTTACCTAATTGGATGTCATTTGCACCTAAATACTCTGGATGCGCACCAAGATCGATTGCTGCCGTTGTAAATGCTGCACGTGTACGTGTTGATGTTTTTTCAAATAGTAATGCAATGTTTTTTCCTTCTAAGTAATGATGTGGGATGCCACGTTTTTTCAAATCTTTCAAGTGTTGAGAAAAGTCGATCAAATATTGTAACTCTTCCTTTGTAAAATCTTTTTCTGCTAATAAACTTCTTCCTTGAAATACTGATTCTTTCATATGAACATTCTCCTTTAAAATTGTATTCTATTTGATAGTACATAAAGCACTTGGTATTAAGAGGAAATCTGATGGCAGCTGACAGTGACTGCCATCAGGAATAAACTATTTTAAATCTTCACGAGCTAATGGTTGGCTCATGCAACGAGGGCCACCACGACCGCGTGACAATTCACTTGAAGTGATTTCCAATACTTTGATGCCGTAGCTTCTCAATAATTCGTTTGATACATAGTTACGATTGTAAGTAACTACCACCCCTGGAGCAATCGCTAATGTGTTTGAGCCATCATTCCATTGTTCACGAGGTGCAACAATCGCATCGCCATTACCTGTTGGGATCAATACAAGATCATCTAACCCTAAAACTGATTTCAATGACTCTTGTAAATCATCTGAATGAGAAATTTTGATATCATCGCCAGCTTGTTCAATTGTAAAGACGTCCATTTTTCCTTCTTTACTTTGGATCGCTGGATGGATTGTGAATTTATCATGGTCAACCATAGTAAATACTGTATCTAAATGCATCATGGCACGATTATTCGGGATCTTGATTGCCAAGACTTTTTCAAATCCTGCATTTTTCGCAAATAAGTGACGTGCTAAACGCTCAATCGCTTTTGCATTTGTTCTTTGTGAGATACCCACAGCGACAACTGTGTCACTAAGGATCAATTCATCCCCACCTTCGATATGATCTGGATTTTCGCGATCCAACCATACGTCAACCCCTTTATTTGCAAAACGTGGGTGGTGGTTCAAAATGTATTCTGTGAACATTGACTCACGACGACGTGCTTCAAATGCCATTTTATTGATTGTCATCCCATTCCCCATTGATGCGGAAGGGTCCCTTGTAAAGTATAGGTTTGGCATTGGATCCATGTAGAAAGGATAGTCGTCATCAGATGATAAATCGTATAAACTACGTGATTTCACATCGATATCTTTTGTACGGACACCCGCCATGATCTTATCTACCATATCTTGAGTTTCCATTGATAGAAGGAACTCATGAAGACCATCTCTAACAGCATTAGATGCAATAAAAGATTCATCTAACATTTTATTTAAAAATTCCTCTTTGACATTACCTGCATCGATTGCTTCAGCCGCTAATTTTTCTAAATATAATGTTTCAGCGCCTTCACTTTGGAGCACTTGTGCAAATTCATCATGCTCAGCTTGTGCAATCGGTAGATACGGAATGTCGTCGAACAACAAACGATCCATAATATCAGGCGTTAGATTTTCCACTTCTTGACCAGGTCGTTTTAATAATACTGTCTTTAACTTTCCTATCTCAGAGAAAACGTGAATCGGTTTATCCATGTTGTGTTGCCTCCTTCGTTTTGATTACATACTTAGAATAAACTGCTTTTGTAATCACTTTCATGCTTTTCTCGCATTTAAAAAGAGAAGAATCTCTCATTATTAAAGCTTAATTAAATAATTACACATTTTTGCATCTTTTATTAATAATTTCTCTTTTTTTTATACTGAAAACTCTCTCAAAAAAATTTTTATTCATCAAAAAAATTTTTTTGTATATTTTTAAATCCCATTTAAATTAAGGTTGTTAGCGTTTACTTTATGTATATTATTTGTTTTTTATACACTTTTATGATCACTCATTAAATTATATTCATCTGTTTTGTATAAATCCTACATAATAACAAACGCAATTAATATTTTACAAAATATAGCTTTTCTCGGAATGTATTATGGCTTTACAAAAGAAATAAAAGAAGTCACAATAGAAGGAGAGAATTATAGGAAGCAGGGATGTTCATGCGTGTAAATAAAATCGATTATCATTTTTCTAAACTCAGATATCAACCTGATTTTGAACACTTTACTGATGAGGAATTTGAAGAAATCAAAGAGCAGACTGTCCTACGTTCATATAAGAAAGGACAAGTGCTTTTTGATGAAGGAGATGAGCGGCAACGTTTCTATGTCTTAACAGAAGGATTGATCCGTTTAGAGCGTTATGACGAAAGTGCTACTTATTACTACTATGATTATGTCACAGCAAATAATCTCTTTCCAATGTCTGGTATTTTTGAAGAAGAACCTTATACGTATACAGCACAAGCCATGACAGATATCGAGACTTTTTATTTTCCTGTAGCTTGTTATGAAAAAATTGTCAAAAACAACCCCAATCAATTGATTTACATGATCCAGAAGTTAGGAAAAGTCGTTCAGATGCACGAACTACGCATTCAAATCGGCTTGACCTCCAGTGCATTTGACCGAGTGAAACAAAACTTATTTGTTTTAAAAGAAGAATTAGGAATCCCTACAGAAGACGGTCATATATCGATACCCTATCCGATCACGTTGAAAGAACTAGCAGTCAATAGTGGTACCACTCGTGAAACCGCCGGACAGGTGATCAAACAGCTGAAAGACTCCGGCTTGGTGAATTATGACAAGAAGCGGTTCACGTTTTGTAAGGAGGCAGTGACACCGGGGTGGCGGGAGTAGTATTTTATACCTGTTATAGTCAACTAGTTTTCAGAACTTTTCTTAATTCTTATGGAATATAAAAAAGATTTTTTTTATTAATCATGTAAAACAAGCAGCTAGGTTCTAAAGGCTCTATAATTTATGGGACTGATGAATCAGAATTGATTCTTCAGTCCCATTTTCATTTTAGGTATTAAAAAACATATCGTTCTCTAGTATGATTAAATCACCACAAAATAAACAACTGAGAGGACGATATGCTATATGAATGATTCTATCAAAAAAATGCTGAGAATAATAGAGAAAGATTTGATGATTACAGAGGTCTCTTACGAGACCCTTCAGAAGAAAAAGACGTTGGTCGTCGATGCTGTTCTCTCGCCTACTCCTCGTGCTTGTAGAAGTTGTGGTTCTACTGTGGTAGATGGAAACGGGAAAGCAATTATAGTGAAAAATGGAAAAAAAGAAACGATTGTCCGTTTTGAAGAATACAATCATATGCCTTTGGTTATGCGCCTAAAAAAGCAGCGCTATACCTGTAAAAACTGCCGAACCCATTGGACTGCTCAAAGTTATTTTGTCCAATCCAGACATTCAATCGCAAATCATGTTAGATATAAAATTGCTTCTTTACTGACTGAAAAAGTATCTTTATCTTTTATTGCGAAAAGCTGTCAGGTATCTTTGACCACCGTTATTCGTACATTGAAAGAGTTTAAAAGCTATTTACCAAAGCAATCTAAGAAGATTCTCCCAAGAGTATTGATGGTTGATGAATTTCGTTCGCATGCTTCCATAGAAGATAAAATGAGCTTTATTTGCGCAGATGGCGAAACAGGAAAATTAATAGATGTTTTGCATACGCGTAAATTACCTCGATTAACAAGCTATTTCTTAAAGTGTACCAATCCAGAAGAAGTAGAATTCTTGGTGACAGACATGAACGCCGCCTACTTCCAGTTCACCAAACGTGTTCTGCCAAATGCGAAAATAGTGATTAATCGGTTTCATATTGTCAAACACATGAATCAAGCGTTCAATGAGTTGCGAATCCGTGAAATGAATGAACTTCGTAAAGCAGGACAGAAAAGCCAGGCAGAAAACCTGAAAAAGAACTGGCGCTTTTTGCTAAAAAATCGTGCAAACATCAACCATTATGAATACAAAACATGGAAAAGTTTCCGAGCACCAAAATACCCATTTCTTACTGAAGCAATGATGATTGATCGATTGCTTGAGTTTTCTACGCCCCTAAAGGAGGCGTATCCCTTTTTTCATGAATTAGTTGAAGCCTTTCGAGACAAAGACCCTGACTTATTTTTCTCCTTATTAGCAGAACTTCCCGAAACGTTGGATGACAGCTTTCGGGAAAAGTTTCAAAACCTTCTGACCTATGAAGAAGGCATCACCAACGCAATGATCTATCCTTATTCCAATGGAAAAATAGAAGCGAAGAATACCCACATAAAGACAATGAAACGAGTATCCTACGGATTTAAATCATTCGAGAACATGAGAATTAGAATCTTTTTGATCAATCAATTAATCAAAGTAAGATAACAAAAAATCTGAGCCAGAATGAGGTTCATTCTGACCCAGATTTGATTTTGCACAACTCACCAGTCCTTATTGACAAAGAGCCGTTCTAAATAGCTTACCTGTTTTAGGACCTAGTTGCTTGTTTTACATGGTTTTCTTATTGTATAGTCAGAACTATTTGTTTAATACCTCAATTAAAAATACATAGCATAAATCATATAATCATTTATTTCACTATATTACTGAAATATTATATCCTTTCAATTGATTTATCTTCATATTTACTCTAAAATGTAATGGATTAGGAGGACAATAATGAATACATCAACGGTACTAGATTTAAATCATAATACAACTACTAAATTTGTACAGAAGAAAATCATATTCGCTTTATCATTTAGTTTTCTTTGTGTTTTTTTGACTAATTTACTTCCGGCTTTAAATTTTTCAATTTTCGAATACGCTATTTTTCAGCAAATGCCAAAAATCTTATTATTTATTTCATATTTATATGCATTGCCTTCTTTCATCAAACGAATCAACACTAAAATTTTATATATCTTATATGGCTTTATTGGAACTGTGACTATTAATCTTTTATTTCAGAATAATTTACACCAATTTTTAACTACCATTACCGTTTTTTCATATAGTTGTTTACCTGTTCTTTTATTTGTAACTGCCATTGATGATTTTAAACAGCTATACTCTTATTTCTATAGATCTTCATTGTTTGTGGCAACTTTATTAATTGTTTTATCTTTATCTGGTGTACTTGAATTTAGTGCTGAATATAGCATGGGATTTTCCTATTCTACTATTTTCTACTTTATTTTCTTGATTAACGACTTTTTCTTTACTAAACGAATTAGTTCTTTGCTTTTTTCCCTACCAATTTTTCTTGTAATCTTCGCTTATGGTTCACGAGGAGCCTTGGTATGTATTCTTTCCTTCTTTTTGTTTCGCTTAACAAAAAATATTTTCCAAAAAAAGCATTTATTACAATCTCTCATGTTAATCTTAGTCATTTTTGTAACTTATTTAAATTTGAATAATATTTTGCTTTTTATTCAAAGAATTTTTCATTCTCTTAATATACAGAGCAGAACATTAACCCTTATGCTACAAAATGAAATCGACTATTCAGCTGGGCGTGATGTATTATATACTACTGTAATCGAGGCTATAAAAAAAGATCCATTAGCTATCAGAGGGATTAATGCAGATTATAATTTACTTGGAATCTATTCACATAATATACTTTTAGAGTTAGTATACCAATTTGGTGTAATCATTGGTTCGATATTGATAACAATCCTTTTAATCATAGTATCGTTTACATTATTCAAAAAATATTCTTTTGAATTTGATTCTTTAATCATTATAATTCTTGCTATTTGGTCATCTCAATTGATGGTTAGTTATAGTCTTTGGATCTCGATTTATTTTTGGTTCTTTATTGGCCTATTCATCAATAAATGTAATACTAAAGAAAAACATTTTATTCTTACTAATTCTCAATCACAGTATTTTGATAAATTGAATATTAGGAGTTGAATAAAATAGAATTTAAAACAAGCTAGACTACGAATGTGTAAACATTCGTAGTCTAGCTTGTTATTTTATTACAATTAAAAAAATTTATACCTCCTGTTCTCTACATATAATGATTGACATCTGAAATAGTAACTTAAGAACCATAGCAATAACATAAGCAACAGAAAAACCGATTATTCCGTAATTTAAGCTTAAAATTATTGCTAGAAAGACATAGATTGCACCATAGCTCACCTGTATAACATTTTGATAAAATAGTTTGTACAATTTCAGTAGGAAAGTATTGATAATATTCCCAATCACGTTGAATAAAATACCTATCGTTATAATTGGAACTAGCGGTAATGACTGATTAGCCAAACTAGGATATAGAATATTTATTAAAAAAACAGATACGTAATTCACAATAAAATACATTGGTATAAATGCTACGAATAAATACATAGTAATTAATAAGAGTTTTTTACGTTTTATCTTATAATCATCTTTTGCAATATATGATAATAAAACATTCGTCATCGGAGTAACAAGCATTGCGATAATTTTTGATATTGAACTTGCTGCATAAAAAGTACTCATACTCACAGCTCCTAAAATAGGTAGAATCATAAAGCGATCTAAGTAATTCAACACATTCGCTATTAAGTTGGCAAAACTTAAATTTATGAATTTTTTTGTGATCCTATGGTCTAATTTTCTTAAATCTGCTGTTTTAAATTCATACACTATTTCATTATTCGATAAAAACAAATATACATGTCCTATTACCTCACCTATTAAAAAAATCAAAGACCAATAGCTTCCACCTATTTGGTTCAATAAAAACATTCCTAATAAATACCCTGCAACAACAGACAAATTCATATATAGTAAGCCAATAAATTTTAATTGTTTCCTATAAAATACAGAACTATATATTCGATTGTTTGTTAACATCGTGCTGATAGAGAAAATAATGATATTTGCTACCGAGAGATTTCTTCCATAAATAAAACTAAGTATAAAGATGAGTAGAAAAGAAACAATATTAGTTATAAACGATAGTGAAAAAAAATCTGGCTTCTCTTTATCAGAAGTAATTAATCTGATATTATTTAATGTATTCCCTAAAAAAGTTGTAATGACATTACTAAATCCATAAATAGAGACTATTTCACCGAAAACTTTTGTTGTAACATCTCGTGATAGAATCGGTAGGATGAGTAACTGGATTATAGCTATCAAAACTAAATTTGATATGATATTAATTGCAAAATCAAAAAATATTTTCTTTTTCATCTATTCCTCACATTCAACTCCGTTATCAATTATCTTACTATAAACTTCAGATATCTTATTTGAAATTTTATCCCAATCAAATTCTTTACTGTATTCTGAAATTCCTTGGAAACTATCTAAATCTAGTATCATTTTATTGATTCTACTTTTTATCTCTTCTTTAGAATTCGAATTTACTGAATAACCCACTACTCCTTCTTCAAATTGTTTATCAAACCCTTCATTTTTAGAATAAATAACTGGAGTGTTTTGACTGATAGCTTCAGCGTACGAAAGACCAAAAGTTTCTGATTTTGAAGGTAGAATAAATATATCTGCATTCGAGTAAATACTGATTAAGTCTTCTTTATTTTTGCTACCTAAGTAATCTACAAAAGAATATTTTTTTATCTTATCCATGTATTTTTCATCTGTAATCTGTCCAACTAACTGATAGCTGAACTCTAACCCTGAAGTTCTAAATTCATCTAATGCTTTACAAACCATCAGCTGATTCTTATTTCTTTCTATTCTGCCTACTGTAAGTAGTATTAGCTGACTTTTTCTTTCTTTAGCTGTTTGATCCATGAGATTGTTTAAGAAATATGGATCGACCCCATTCGGTATAACAATTGATTTTTCTAAAATCAACTGCTTATTTTTTAAATATACATATTTTTCTATCATTTTTTCTTTATATGACTCCGATAAAAAAATAACTTTAGATGCATTCATCAAAATATCATTTCCTAAATTTTTTAAATGTTTATAGTATTTAAAAAAATATTTTATGTCAGTTGAACGTACTGTGATAACATATGGAATCTTACTTTTCTTATATAGATTATAGGCAACATTTCCATCAGTAAATAATGTGTGTGCATGAACTATATCAAAGTCTGTTGGATCATATGTTTTTAACAAAGCATTAAAAATTTTATTGGATTTTATTTTATAAAAAAAACGATCATAAGGATTAAAGCATTCTACAACTTTTATATTCTCATTTACCATCTGAGGTCTCACTAAATGATTTTTCCCAACTCCAATTGCAGCAAATACTTGGTTTTCATACTCTTTGTCTAACCTTGTGATCAATTCATTGTACAAATTTGAATATATATAATTATTACATATATGAATAATTTTTGTCATTTTATCTAATCCTTTTTAAAAATAAGAAATTTCAATCTCTTATATTCAACTTTTGATTTTAAATATAAATTTATCATGTTAAGCTAAATAACTCGGTAAATTCTCTTCACCGAGTTATTTACCACTTATTACTACAAATGACGATAGTAGCAAACACAGATTTTTAACTCTAATCCAAAGCTATTAATATTTTGATTACACAATCGATTAAAGTTTCCAATATATATAGTTTTCTTTTTCCAAATCATCAATAGAAAACAAGTTCTTTACATCAACCAATACTTTAGAATCCATATCTGCAAAATATTCACTAATTTTATTAAGTGTTAATGATTTGAATTCTTTATGTCCTACAGCAAATACTAGTGCATCTTGATTAGTTAGAGAGCTTAATTCTACAACTTTCACACCATATTCTAAATATGCTTCTTCAGTATCAACCCAAGGATCAACAATTTGTGGTTCGATATCATATTCTCTAAGTCTTTTAATGATATCAATCACTTTAGAATTTCTTAAGTCAGGACAATCTTCTTTAAATGTTAATCCTAAAATAGTTACTTTTGAATTTTTTACAGGTTTTCCAGTTAATACTAATTTTTTTATAATCGCATCTGCAACGAACTCACCCATTGAGTCATTTACTTTTCTTCCAGCAGATATAATTTGAGAAGTATAACCTAAATTTTCTGCCTGATAAATAAAGTAGTATGGATCAACGCCAATACAATGTCCTCCAACTAGACCTGGTCTAAA
Organism: Enterococcus pernyi; assembly: GCF_045371165.1. Classification (NCBI taxonomy): domain Bacteria; kingdom Bacillati; phylum Bacillota; class Bacilli; order Lactobacillales; family Enterococcaceae; genus Enterococcus; species Enterococcus pernyi. The sequence continues at coordinate 24,501 of NZ_JBIQDM010000018.1, read as the reverse complement.
GCCTAAAGCATTCCATTTGGTATTCATGGCATCTATTACTTCATTCGTATTGATCCCCATTTTGTCAAATGCGATTGCTAACTCATTTACAAAGGCAATATTAATATCTCTTTGTGAATTTTCCACAACTTTAGCTGCCTCTGCAACTTTTATAGACGAAACTTCATGTACACCAGCATTAATAACAATTTGATAAACATTACTAATTTCTTTCAAAGAATCTTCTGTAGTAGCTGAAACAATTTTTATAATATTTTCCAATGTATGAACTTTATCACCTGGATTGATTCTTTCAGGCGAATAACCTACTTCAAAGTCTACACCACAGATTAATCCTGATTCTTTTTCTAAGATTGGGATGCAAATTTCTTCAGTTGCCCCTGGATAAACAGTTGACTCATAAACCACTATAGAGCCTTTAGTTAAATTTTTACCTAATATTTCACTTGCACCAATAATTGGTTTTAAATTTGGTGTTTTGTCTTGATTTATAGGTGTTGGAACTGCAATAATATGAAATTTTGCTGATTTTAAATCCTCTGGGTTATCAGTGAATTCTACTGTAGTTTTCTTGATTTCATCATCTCCGACTTCATGGGTAGCATCCACACCATTTTTATACTCAGTGATTTTTTTTGAATTCAAATCAAATCCCACTACATTAATTTTTTTTGCAAAAGCTACAGCAATTGGCATCCCAACGTAACCTAATCCAATTAAACTCAATTTTTCCTCTTTATTTACTAATTTTTCATATAGTGTCATAATCAATAATCTCCATTTTTTTATTTTCAATTACATTGATAAGCTTTTGTGTAAGTAAATCATAATCATATTGCAGGACCGCATCTCTTGCATTATTTCCCATCTCTATCATATCTGAGCTATTAACTATTTTTTTTAAATTAAAGATAACTTGTTCAATTTCTTGTTTCTCACACATTTCTCCACAAGAGTACTTTTCTATAACGCTATAATTGGTCGTATAAGTTTGCAAAATGGGTTTGCCTGCTGCTAAATATTCAAATAATTTATTTTGACTCTGTCCATATTTATCTAATATCGTACTTTGATTGTGTAATAAGTTGATGGTTGCCTGAGATAGAATTGAAGGAATATATTTTTTCTCTACTTTCCCCATATATAATGCATTAAAAATATTTTCATCATTAATTCTTTTTTTGATTTTGCTTACTTCATCGCCTGAGCCATACATTAAAAAACGGATTTTATTATTTTCTTGACTTAATTTTTTTGCCACATCTAGAATGAAATCAAGGTTGTTAACCTTCCTAATAGATCCTGTATAAACAATATTTATATAGTTTTTATCAGAAAGAATTTTATCCTTATATACATTTCGTTCGATATTTGAATCAAAATCTTTTAAAATCACACCATTATTGATATGGAAAAATTTAGACGCTGGAAGGTTGTTCCATCCTTGATCTAGTACGTAATCATAACCACCTTCCCAAGTCATGATTACTTTATCTGATTTCTTATAAATCCACTTTTCACCTTGATATAGAAGACGTATTACAGGATTCTTCTTTGTTAATCGACTATATGCAACTATACTCTCAGGCCAGAGATCTCTCACTTCAGATATACACTCCACTCCAAAAAATTTAGCAAGTCTAATACCTGCAACCAAGGTTAGCGGATGAACACTTGAAGCATATATAACATCTGGATTTGGAATACCTAAGTCAATTTTTCTTAAACTAATTATCCCTCGATAAAAATCAAACATGTTGTTAATTCTGCTAAATCCATTTGTGTTATACTTTGCACATTTAATAAAAACAAACGGGATTGATTCAAAATATTTTATTTTATAATGCTCTTCTTGAAAGTATTCTTTATTTGAATTATGAGTTGTTGATGCGCAGAAAACGATAGGATTATAGCCGTTTTCCTTTAATTTTTGCGCGAACCATAAATGTCTACCACCTTCGTTAAAATACATATCTGTAGCATAATGGTTTAGTATATATATATTTTTCTTCAAGTATAATCATCCCAATTCTAATTTCCTTTGAATTTTTCCGTAGTAAGTATGACATCGTTTTGAGTTATACCCTCTCTTTTTACAACTTTTTTAAACGTATTCAAAATTATTATAACGTCTAATTTAAAAGATATTTTATTAATGTAACTTACATCGTATCCAAATTTTTCCTGCCATTTGATCGCATTCCTACCCTTGACTTGCGCTAATCCCGTTAATCCAGGGCGGACGCTATGACGTTTCCGTTGTTCCTCATTGTATAATGGTAAATATTCAACTAATAATGGTCTTGGACCCACAAACGACATATCCCCTTTTAAGATATTCCAAAGTTCAGGTAATTCGTCTAAACTAGTTGCTCGTAGTAATTGTCCAAATTTCGTTAACCGAACATTATCAGGTAAGTCATTTCCATTTGCATCTTTTGCATCCGTCATTGTACGAAATTTATACATGGAAAAAATGACTTCATCTTTTCCAGGTCGATTTTGCTTAAATATGATTGGAGAGCCCAATTTAATTTTTACTAAAAGAGCTACGATTAAAAGAACAGGCGATAAGACAACAAGAGCAAGAGCTGAGAAACATATATCTAATGCTCTTTTTCCCCATTTCTGATATACGCTTTTATTATTCATGTTGCAACACTCGCTTGATTGTTTTCACGACTCGAGACAAATCTTCATCTGTCATCTTCGTATCTGATGGCAAACACACACCAGTATTAAATAATGTTTCAGCAACATTATTTCCAACATAATCATATTCTGCAAAAATTGGTTGTAGATGCATTGGTTTCCAGACAGGACGTGCTTCGATATTTGCTTTATCCAATTCATCCATAAGCATATTCGTATCCACATCTGAAAGCAAAATCACACTTAGCCAATAATTAGGTTGATTCCATTCATTTTCAGGCATGAAGGAAATGGAAGGAATGTCAGATAGTTCACGTTTATAATAATCATAAATATATCGTTTCTTGTTGATTCGGTCTGACAATACTTTTAGCTGTCCTCTGCCGATCCCTGCTACAATATTGCTCATACGATAGTTATAGCCTATTTCATTATGTTGATAATGACGTGCTTGTTCCCGGGATTGTGTTGACCAAAATCGAATTTTTTCAATTCTTTCTGGATTATTTGAAACAGCCATTCCTCCACCAGATGTGGTGATTATTTTATTCCCATTAAAAGAATAGATACCATATTCCCCAAATGTGCCAGTATATTGACCTTTATATGTTGTACCTAGTGACTCTGCCGCATCTTCGATCAAGGTCACTTGATATTCTTTACATATCTTGATGATTTCATCTAAATCTGCAGATAAACCGTATAAATGAACGACAACTACTGCTTTTGCTTCAGGATATTTCTCTAAAGCGATTCTAAGTTGTTTAGGGTCCATATTCCAAGTTTCATTATCACTATCTACAAACACTGGTTTTGCACCTTGATAGACGATAGGGTTTACAGTAGCTGAAAATGTTAATGATTGACAAATCACAATATCATCTTCTCCAACCCCAGCTGCTTTTAATGCTAAATGGATGGCTGCTGTACCTGAAGTCAATGCAGCCGCATGGTCAATCCCTACATACTCAGCCAATTCTTTTTCAAAGTTATTGACATTTGCACCAAGCGGAGCAACCCAGTTGGTGTCAAATGCCTCCTTGACGTATTCTTGTTCGTATCCTTCATCACTCATATGTGGTGATGCTAGGAGTATTCGTTCATTTTCCATCTTAATCCCAACTTTCTATTATTTTTGCAGGCACTCCCACACTTTTTGTATTGTTATGAATATCCTTAACAACTACACTTCCTGCGCCTATAATATTTCCTTGGCCAATCGAGACTTCTGGTATCACTTTAGTTCCGACTCCGATTTCATTTCGATTGCCTAATAGTGCATAACCAGACAGATTTACATTTGGATAGATTGAATTATAGTTTCCTATCTTTGAATCATGCCCAATTGTTGAATAGATATTGAACATATTGAAATTACCTATTGTTATATCGGCTGTATAAGTTGTGTAAGGCATCAAAATGTTCCCTATACCTAGTTGTACATTCAATCCTACTAAAGCAGTAGCATCAATCAAATTTGGAAATGTCAGATGATTATTACCTTTCAATTCCAAAAAAATTTTTTCCTTAATACGCGGATTAGCAATTCCTATAAATACAGCAATCTTTAGTTCCATTTTTGTTAATAATTCTATTTTTCCTAGCACTGGTATTCCAACAATCTTTTCATCTACCGTCTTGACATCATCAACAAATCCAATTAACTCATATTCGGACTGTCTACTTAATAAAAAGGCGAGTTCTTTACCGAATCCTCCAGCACCAACAATTATTGCTTTCATGACACTCCCCCTATTTACTCGAAGCCCTTGCAAATGCTACGACTTCTTTTGCTAGTTGTTTGTCATCGTCGGATAAACCTGTTACAAATTCCATGACTTCTTGGATCGGGTAACCTTTGATATTCCCTACAAAAATCTTTTCATACACCTGTTCATCATTTCGTTCTTTGTCCAACAACAGTTCTTCATACAATTTTTCGCCAGGTCGGATGCCTGTTTCGACGATTTCGATTTCTTCTTCAGTGTAACCACTCAAGCGGATCATATTTCGTGCAAGATCTAAAATTTTGACTGGTTCACTCATATCTAAGACAAAGATTTCGCCGCCTTTTGCTAATGCACCCGATTGGATGACTAAACGGCTTGCTTCTGGGATTGTCATAAAGTAACGGGTCATCCGAAAATCGGTGATCGTGATGGGTCCGCCTTTTGCGATCTGTTCTCGAAAAACAGGGATTACGCTTCCGCGAGAGCCCAAGACATTCCCAAATCTTACGGCCGAAAACTTGGTACTGTTTTCTTCATTTAAGCCTGTGACGATCATTTCTGCGATTCGCTTCGTGGCTCCCATCACATTTGGTGGGTTATTGGCTTTATCGGTGGACACCATGACAAAGTTTTTGACATTCGCTTCTTTGGCAGCTTCTGCTACATTTTTTGTTCCTTTGATATTGTTTTTTACTGCTTCTCTTGGGTTATATTCCATCAAGGGCACATGTTTATGTGCTGCTGCATGATAGACGATATCCGGCTGATGTTCTTTCATGATATGGAAGATCTTTTCACGGTCTTGGATATCTGCAATAATTGGAATGATTTCTGTTTTATTATAAGAGGGGTCTCCTGATAGTTCGCGATGAATCAAATAGATCGAGTTTTCACCATGTCCTAATAAGAGTAATTTTTTTGGCGAAAAAGCAAGTACTTGACGACAAATCTCTGAACCAATAGAGCCTCCAGCTCCGGTAACAAGTATGACTTTTTCTGAGATGTGTGATTTTAGTTTATCTAAATCTAATTTGACTTCTTCTCGTCCTAACAAGTCGACCACGTCGATTTCTTTCAGGCGAGAAACATTGATTTTCCCTGATGCGATTTCTTCAATCGAAGGCATGGTATTCATCTTGACTTCTTTTGATTCGATAAGATGGAAAATTTCACGAATTCTTTTTCGTGGCAAGGAAGGTATCGCGATCGTCACCATATCGATCGACAATTCGTCGATCAATCTTGGTAAGTCCTTAGTATTCCCTACGACTTTTATCCCAGACAAATATGTTTTATATTTGTTCGGATCATCATCCACAAAGCCAATCACTTCCAAATCGTTGATTGCTTTTGAACTAAGAATACTATTGTATAGAATACGTCCGCCTTCGCCAGCTCCAATAATTAGTGTTCTGTGTTTGTTTAGTGGCGATTCTTGACGCTGTGTTTTATGTTCGATATATATACGCCAGAATAAACGACTGCTGATGATGAGAAACATAGATAAGATGTAAGTTAATAATTGTAATCTAAGGCTGATTTTTTGCATAAACAAATATTGGATGATAAATGATGAAATAACGGTACAAGTAATGGCTGAAAAAATAGCTGCCATCTCATTTAAATTCGTATATCGATTGATTCGCGTGAATGTTTTAAACAGCATGCCATATCCAATGTAAAAAATTAGTGATACGCCTAAATTCACGGATAAGTAATCTTGATCGATACCAACAAATGGTGTCATAAAATAATAGCTTGATAATATAGAGATGCCTAATAAAAAACTATCAACCAAAACTAAAATGATTACTTTTCTTCTTCTAGTAAGTTCAAACAACCCCTGCGCCCCCTAAAACTTTTATACAATAGGTCGAAAATCTTTTGCATGCACTTGCTCCCCATTGATGATGTCTCTTGTTACTTGATCCATTTCTTCGATGAATGTAGATCCAAATTTTTTCTCTACGATACTATATGCTTTTTCCATATAAAAATCCCGATCTTTTCGACTATGGGCATCTGAGGCAATCATCTGGACAAGCCGATGTTGAACCAGTTCCTCACTTAACTTCTTGATCTGTTTGCCATAAACACCTGCAATACTCGGTGCAGTCAACTGCGCCAAACACCCCATATTCAAGTAGGGTAATAATAGATTAGGACTTTCTTGGAAACCGCGGTTCCGCTCAGGATGGACAATGATTGGTACGATCCCCATCTGACGTAATTCATAAAACAAACTTTCTGTATATTCGGGAATGCTGTTTGTTGGTAGCTCAGCTAGCAAATAGCGATCGGCGACATCTGCAAAAAGAATCTTGTCACTTTTAATTTCATCTATTAAATTACTTTTTATTCGAACTTCTTGTCCTTCAAATAAAGTTAGGGGGATGGACTGTCGATCGAGTTCTTTTTGCAAGTCTTCGACAGCTAGTAATACATCTGCTTTTTCATTGGTGAAACGTTGATTGTGATGAGGGGTGCATAAAATGTGGGTGATTCCTTGTCGAACAGCTTCTTCTGCCATGGCGATCGATTCTTTGACCGTTTTTGGTCCGTCATCTATACCAGGTAAAATATGACAATGTAAATCAATCATTTTTGCTCACTTCCTCATCAATAGTAATAATAATTAAAATCTGCATTCTTCTTCGCACCGTTGTAAACAACACCTAAAATCGTTGCTTGTGCAATGGCTAGCAGTTCTTTCGCTTTGATTAATTCTTGTTTCATTGTTTTGCGTTCTCGGACGACTAAAAGTGTCCCATCTGTTTTTGCGGCTAAGATCTGAGCATCAGTGACTGTTGCAATGGGTGGTAAATCAAAAATGATCAAATCAAATAATGCTTTTAGTTGTTCGATCACTTCTTCCATTCGTTTCGAATCAAGTAGTTCGGATGGATTCGGTGGTTTCGGTCCACTTGTCATGACCCAAAGATTTTCGACGGAACTGGTATGATAATATGATTCCGGTCTTCCTTCACGATCGCCTAAGAAATTACTTAATCCATTGACATTTGGCAATTGAAAAGTCAATGCTACACTTGGTTTTCTCAAATCAGCATCAACCAGCAAAACTCTTTTGCCACTATTTGCGAATACGACAGCTAAGTTAGCAGCTGTTGTTGATTTTCCTTCACCTGGACCAGATGAAGTCACGACCATCGTCTTCAATTCACGATCGACAGAAGCAAATTGGATATTTGAACGGATCGTCCGATATTGTTCGGAAACCATGGCATTTTTATCGGTAATGCTGAGGAGTGAAACAGGTAAAATAGTGTTTTTCTTCATAAATACTTCTCCTTATACACGTTTTCGTGAACGACGGCTTTCTCTTTGTTCAGTTGTTTCAATCGTTTCGACTTCTGCTGGTTGAAACATACGGCCGTTTTCAAGTTCTTTCTTCGTCATTTCATTGACATCTCCAAGTATCGGCAATCCTAATTCTTCTGTGACAAAACGTTCATCTTTAACTGTTTTATCTAACAACTCTAGAAGAAAGGCTAATCCGACTCCAATCATCAAGCCAAGTAACCCACCAATAACTACGTTCAACATGTTATTTGGTGAAACAGGTGTAGGATTGCTTTGTGCTGCAGAAGTGATCGTCACTTTATTGACATTCAATACGTCCGTTGCTTTTGATTGGAAAACTTGTGCTGTGACGTTGGCGATATCCGTCGCATGATCTGGATTATCAACAGTTGCAACGATTTGGAACATTTGTGAGTTTTGTGATTGATTGACACTGATCACCGATTTCAACTCACCCTTTGTAAGACTTTGTCCATAATTTTGTTCAAGTTCTCTTTGAACATCATTGATGACAACATCACCTAAAATCATATCTTTGTAAGTATTGATCAACAATACGTTAGCGTTGACATCTTGTAGATTCGTATTCGTATTTTCTGCTTTTGACTGAACGATCATCTCAGCTGATGAACTGTATTTAGGTGTGATCAAAAAGAACGTGACTCCAGCAGCTAATGCAAATCCGGCAAGCGTGGTCGCAAGAATCAGCAACCAACGCTTTCTTAAAATCTCAAATAATTCTCCTAGACTAATCGTTTCTTCCATGTTTTCTCCACTTTCTATCGTTAATATCTTTTCTTAACTTTTCGTCTTCTTAATAGTTCGCTCAACATCCAGATGATGAAACTACAAATAATGAGCACGATTCCCCATTGGATAAATGTTACAATAAAGTTGCTTAGATACGTAGTTAAAAAATGATAGAGCGACTTTGAATTGATGCCGATACGCTCGACCATTTTTGAAAGGTACACAAAAAGAGGTAACGCTAAAAGCATTAGACCAGCGCCACCCACTGCATAACTTAAATAGCGTAACGCACGATGGAAAAAACGTGTGTCGATTGCAATGATCGCAATCACTAATAATGCAGAAACTGTCATTGTAAAGAAGATCAATAAGGTCAGCGTTCTTTTATACCCCATCACTTGCTTCCCATAGGTCAAAAGATAAGGGATCTCAATATATTCACTATAGGTTTCGATGGCAGATTTTTTTAGATTATCAATCGATTGTTGCGTTTCTGCATTGATTTCATAATTGTTTTCTTTCGCATAATCTTCGACTTTTTTCTGGATGATTTTGTCTACATCCTCTGTCCGTTCAATCAAAAAAGGAATGTCTGTATAAATGGTGCGAATATAGTGTTCAACATTCGATTGTACATAAGCTTGAGGAACAGTGTCTGCCAATATATCTGCAGGAATATTGCTTCCTCGACCTAGATCGCTGATTCTTTGATTGATCTCAGAGGTGATCGTTTCTGAATAATTGGCTTCTTCCATGGCTTTTTCCATAAACTGTTGGTTGAACAACGTTAGTCTCAATACAACTAACGTCATGCCGGCAAACAAACTCAAAGAACAAATAAAAGTAAGTAGCCAACGAGACCCTTTTTGCATGAATTTTTGCGTACTCATGATTTCCTCCTATTTATTAGGATTGATCAACGGACCTTCAACTAACTCACAGATAACAAAAAGTCGTTCATCCGTCATGCCTAAACTATCAACAGGATAGCATGTATAAAGAAGCAGTATTGGTTTATCTTTTTGACTGATCAATTCATTGATTTCCGGATCATCTTTATGACGAATCACCATTTCTTTTACTTGATAGCGGTAATTCGCATAGGTCGTCTTAGCTGTCACGATATCATTTGTTTGAATACCGCTTAGCTTACCAAACCCATCAACATTGTGCCCACCGACTAGTGACGTTCCAGTCTCACCTATGTAGACAGAACCCATATATTGTCCGGCACCTTTTCTTAATATCTCATCGGTATCTCCAAAATACAAAGGCACATTCAGATCTAAAGAATCTACCATGATGTCACCATAGCGTTCGCCACCTCTAGGGTAAGCGATACTGCTAGATGCCAGTTCATTGTTCTCATCTTTAGCGACATCTTCTTCTTTTACAGCTTCAAAGCTTTGTTCTTGCGTTTCGAATGTTGGAACATCTGAAAGTAAAAACAAATTTAAAGAAGAAGTGGCAAAATGAATGACAGGTCTTCCTATGACGTACATTAGAGAATAACCAGCTGCCAAAAAAAAGACAGGGACAAAAAGCATTGCCCCTAGTCTCTTAAGCAGCTTGCGCTTTTTACGCAATCTTTGTCTTTCTTCCTACTATAACCGCACCTGCTGCGACTAATAGTAATGAAGCAATTGCCATTGCACTAGCGGTATAATTACCACCTGTTTGTTTAATTGGAGAACTAGTGCTAAAAGCTGGTGAAGTTGTTCCATCAGCATTTTTTGCACCGATTTGGATATCGCTACCATTCCAACTTAGTACAACTAATCCCAACGCGTCAGCAACTCTTGTTACCTCTTGTTGGATTTGCATGATGATATCCCGCGGTAAAGCACGAATCAAATCATCAAGCGTGTTGATTCCTGTCATATCGATTGTTACTGAACCTAACAGATTACGCACATTTTGAATACCTGTAACGGCAGTTTCTACTTGTGCATCCGTTAAATCATTTTGCTTCAAATGGTTTTCGGCTTGTGTAATGTAAGTATCAGGGACAGTGAATTCTTTTCCTTGAATACTTACTGGTGCTTTTAACAAGTCTAGGATCTGTTGCTCATTCGCAGAAATCGCGCCAGCGGCATCTACAGGAACAGTGAACAATAATGCAGTGAAAAATACAACTAAATATCCGACAAACTTTTTCATCCATTCGACCTCCTTTGCATTTTATTGTGAAGGCTTTCAGCCTTCAGATAAAACATTATAGAAAATAACATTATTCATTTTATTTTCTACATTTCTTATACTATCACATAGAGTTAGCTGACACAATTTATATAACCTAAGTAAATTTATGTTTTTTTGGGCCTATCAGCCATGTTGATATTAAGTGTATAAAAAAGGATAAGATTCCCATCCCCTAGCAATTTTTGTCACAGTATAGATTATATTCATATAATCTTTTTGTTTGCGAATATCTAGGTTAAATGTCAGGTGATTTACCTGACATTTTCCAAGGACTCACCTAACACTAAACCTGGTTCTGCATTCAGTCGATAATCAGCAAGATGCCCTTTTCGCCATTCGACAGATGCAGCGGCTCCGATCATTGCCGCATTGTCCCCACAAAGACGTAATGGTGGTACGATCAGTTCCAATTCAGGTAATTCTGTGGCTAAATTTTTTCTCAAACTTTCTCTTAGTCCTTGATTAGCAGCAACACCGCCTGCAAGGATTAATTGCTTCACCGGATAAATTTTGCAAGCACGTATCGTTTTTGTTACCAAGACTTCGACAACACTGGCTTGAAAACTCGCAGCAAGGTCTGCTCGATCTAATTCTTCCCCTCGTTGCTCCGCGTTGTGGACTAAATTGATAAATGCACTTTTTAAGCCACTGAAACTAAAATCATAGTTATCTTCGCGAAGCATTGCCCGAGGAAAGTGGTAGGCATCTTTCCCTTGATGGGCTAATTCATCGATTTCTTTTCCACTTGGATAGCTCAATCCTAAAACACGTCCTACTTTGTCGTAGGCTTCTCCAGCGGCATCGTCTCTTGTTTCACCGATGATCTCATAAGCGCCATCTTCTTCCATATAAACTAACTCCGTGTGCCCTCCACTGACCAACAACGCCATCAATGGAAATTCATACGCTTTTTCGAAGCGGGCGGAGTAAATATGTCCTGCCATATGATTGACAGGGATCAATGGCAGATGATTTGCCCAAGCAAAAGCCTTTGCTGCTGAAATACCGATGAGTAATGCCCCCACAAGGCCTGGTCCTTCTGTGACAGCAACCGCGGTAAGTTGTTCGGCGGTCACGCCTGCTTCCACCAACGCTTCTTCAAGACATAAAGTAATTTGCTCTACATGATGGCGACTGGCCACTTCAGGTACGATCCCGCCAAAGCGTTTATGGCTGTTGATTTGAGAGGCAACGATATTTGATAAGATTTCTTGCCCATCTTTCACGACCGCTACGCTTGTTTCATCACAGCTTGACTCAATTGCTAAAATCAATTCTGTTTGTTTTTCATTCATGGTTTCATCACCTCTGTTTTTAGCTTTGTACACATGATGACCGCATCCTCGACCGGATCATGATAGTAGGCTTTTCGTTTACCTACTTGGCGGAATTTTTCTGATTCGTAAAGGTGTTGGGCAGCAATATTTGACTGTCGTACTTCTAAAAAAACACTATGCGCTTGGTTAGCTTTTTCTCGTTGCAGCATCTCTTGTAATAATTGTCTTGCTACACCTTTGTGTTGTTCAGCAGTCAGAACTGCAAGATTCGTCACTTCTACTTCATCAAGTACTTTGGCATATCCAATAAAACCAATGATTTCCTCTGCTTGATGAACGACTAAATAATTGGTTTGTGGTTGTTGGATATCAGACAAAAATTGATCTTTTGTCCAAGGTGACCCATTTAAAAAAGCATCGTCACTGACTTGCCAAAGCGCTTGGGCTAATTTTGTATCATTGAAAGCTGTTTTTTCTTCAATCACTTTATTTCACTCTTCTTTTAATAGTTTTACCATATCTAAGGCATCTTCATTCGTTTCTGTATAATACCCTTTTTTTACTTTTCTCGATTGGAAGCCTAGTTTTCTGTATAAGCGTTGGGCATTCTGATTACTGATCCGTACTTCTAATGACATGGTCTCGCATTGATTCATCCGTGCGAATGTCTCGATCTCGTTGATTAAATAGGTACCGACACGCTGCCGTTGGTAACTCGGACTGACCGCAATGTTTGTGAGATGGCAATCGAGTCCTAATACTCTGGATCCAACAAAGCCGAATAATTCTTCTCGATCGAATATCCCTAAATATAAAGTCATGAATGGGGAAGTCAGCTCTGAGATGAACGCACTTTTTGTCCAAGGTAATTCCCCCAAATAAACTTCCCGTTCGATACTTAACAACGCCTTGACATCATCAACTGTCAGTTCCCGTATTTGAAATTGCTTTTCGCCTACAGTGACCGTTTTCTCTGGATAATCTGCTTTTTCTTGAAGCATGGTCCGTAGATAGGCTTTAAATTTTTTCAACATAGCTTTCTTCTCCTGGCGTATGTGTCTCCAACCATTTTTCTTCTGCTTCCACTCGTTTTAAGTAACGTGGTAAAAAGGCTTGGATATCGTTGACCGGATTACTTGAAGCCCCTAATTGCGCGACGACAACTCCACTAGGAATATCCCAAAGTGGCAAGGAGTTACGCTTAGCATCAGGTATTGATTCAGCGATTTCTGAGTTGAATTTGTGGCAATCGCTACCGACAAAAGTGATCGATCCATCCATTTGTTTTAATTTTTCGGTTAATTCTACGAAAGCAATATGTCTGTCCTCTAGAACGTTTTCTAATGTTCCATGATGCCAGCGATAGGCACCAGCATAAACATTTTTTCTTCTCGCATCAAACATCGGTACAATGATTCCTTCGATTCCTACGCAATTTGCTGCAAGTACAGCAAGACTGGAAACACCAACCAATTCTTTATTTAAAGTATATGCTAATGTCTTGGCAGTTGTGACACCGATTCTCAATCCTGTATAAGAGCCTGGACCACTTGACACAGCAATTCGATCGATTTGTTCTGGTGTGAGTTGGCAATCTGAGATCAATTGATCCAACGCTGGCATCAACGTCAGACTATGATTTTTCTTTCTATTGATTTGGATTTGACCTAACACTGTTTCGTCTTCCAATACGCCAACAGCTAAGGTTTGATTTGCTGTATCGATCCCTAATGTAATCATTTGACCGTTCCCTTCTACTACTCTAATGTCGTTTATCATTGTAGCATACTTCGAGGTAAAAAAGGGGAGGAAAAATCAAGTTTGGCTCTCGCCGCTGTCGAAATTTCCACCCCTATACTTAGGTTGATAATCGTCTATTTGATCGTAGATTGTTTTGTTGATTCTCGTAAAATTAGTTCTGTCGCGATCGTGATTTTTCTTGCAACCGGTGCAGTACTATGGATTAACTGGGTCAATGTCTCAACTGCCAACTCCCCCATCCATTCGGTGTACACTTTGACTGTAGAGAGGGGTGGTGAGACATACTTTGCCACGCTGATATCATTGAAGCCAATCACTGAGATATCTTGCGGAATAGTCAATCCTGCTTCTTTGATTGCCTTCAATGCACCAATTGCTAATGCATCATTCGCAGCAAACAACGCATCCGGTAATTCCTTTTCTTGCAATAAAAAATCATGAACAGCTTGATATCCTGCCTCCACTGAAAAATCCGCTTCAATGATCTTTCCTGTGAGGTTCTTTTCTTCACTGATCAGTTTTTGAAAAATTGCCGTTCTAGGATCAGTCACCGGTGTTCGGTGTTGCTTCGTGTACTCTTTTCCGGCTAACATCACGAGTTGTTTGACTTCTTCTTGTAAGAAATGATCCATCACTAAGCGAAGACTCGACTCAAAATCAACGACTAATGAATCGATGCCAAATCTTGTGCCATCTGAATCGACAAGTAAAAGGTTCTCTTGCGTACGTTTCAATTCTTTCAATTGCTCTTCGTCAAACTTTCCTAAAGCAATCGTTCCATCTGCAGATTGCTCACTGATGGCATCCCATGTTTCCTTGATAAGGCGAATATTCGCTTCTTCCGCTTTTTTTTCGATTCCTAAGCGTATAGAAAGATAATAAAGATCTTCTAATTCTTCTTGTGTATCATACCATTGGATCAATTTGATCGTTTGTTTTTCAGAGGCTAGATTCTTATGATGTTTTTTATAATTCAAGTGTTCAGCTACTTCAAAAATTTTTTGTTTCGTTTCCATTCCTACTGACAATTTCTCATCATAATTCAGCACTCTTGAGACAGTGGCAGGAGAAACTCCCGCCAACTGAGCAATATCTTTGATTGTGGCCATTCGTTTCCCCTCCTGTAAGTGACCGATGCTTATAATGTTTCAGTAAAGCGCAAGAACGCAGCTCTTCCTTGTTCGTCCCGTTTGAAGACACCGGCATCTTCTAAAACTCTGGCGAAGACTTGCCCAACAGCATTTTGGATAACAACTGTCGCAGTCTCTTCAGTCAAATCAGGATTTGCTTGTTTTAGCTGTTCTGCCCATTCACGATGGTAGTCCGCGACTTGATTTTCTTCACCCAGTAGATATTGCTTCACTTCTTCCAATTCTGGTTTTAAGCGTGGCGGCAACACAGCCAACCCCATAACTTCGATCAAGCCAATGTTTTCTTTTTTGATATGTTGGATATCACGATGAGGATGGAAAATCCCTTCAGGATATTCTTCGGACACATTGTTGTCGCGCAATACTAAGTCGATTTCAAAGTAATCCTCTCTGCGACGAGCAATCGGCGTGATCGTGTGGTGTGGCGTACCATCTGCTGAATAGGCGATGACTGATACTGATTCATCTGAATAGTTCTGCCATTTGTTTAAGACCGCATCTGCTGCTTCTACTAATAAATCTTTATCGGGCGACTGTAACCGGATCACCGACATCGGCCATTTGACGATCCCTGCAATCACCTGCGGATACTCGCTTAGCTTGATCAATTTCTCCATCGGCGCTTTTGCCATCGGAAATTCGTGACGTCCAGCTTGATAATGGTCATGTGAAAGGATCGATCCACCAACGATCGGCAAATCAGCATTTGAACCTACGAAATAGTGTGGTAAGACTTCAGTGATCTTCAACAACCGAGCAAACGTTTCTTTAGTGATGCGCATTGGTCGATGTTCTTCTGATAAAATGATCGAGTGTTCATTGTAGTAGGCATAAGGCGAATACTGAAATCCCCAACTTTCTCCGTCTAAGTTCATTCGGATGATTCGATGATTGGTTCGTGCTGGGTAATTCAACCTTCCTTTGTACCCTTCATTTTCCATACATAACATACACGATGGGTAATTGACTTGTACCGCTTTTCTTTCTGCAGCAATTTGTTTTGGCTCTTTTTCAGGTTTAGATAGATTGATCGTGATTTCCAACTCCCCATATTCAGACGGATAAGTATACACGATATTTTTTGCGATGGCTCGTGTTTTGATATAGTCATTGTTGCGGCTCAACTGATAAAAATAATCCGTTGCTTCTTCTGGACTTTTTGAATAATGTTGAGCAAAAAAAGCATTGACAACAGAAGGTGGTGGCGTCAAGAAATCCATCAATTGTGCCTCAAATATTTCTCGGTCAGCTGTGACATCCGTCACCAAGCCATTTTCTTTTGCTTGTTCAACTAAACGATCCAATAGATCGACCGATTCTTCTTGCACTGGACGTACTTCAAAAGAGTCGCCGGCTTCTTCGCCAATAAGACCTAAAATACGATTTTGTAAGTAGATACGGTCCATTTCCATCCAACCACCAGACGCGATTGCTAGTGTGACAAAATCTGCAATTGTTTGACTAATCGTCATTTTCTTCCACCTACTTTTCATACCCGTTAGGATGGCTTTCATGCCATGCCCAAGCAGTTTTGATGATTTCTTTCACATCTGTATATTCAGGTGCCCAGCCAAGGATTGCTCTCGCTTTTTCACTTGACGCTACTAAACGACTTGGATCACCTGCTCTTCGTGGTGCGATTTTCGCAGGAATATCACGGCCTGTGACTTCTCGTGCTGCTTCTAGCATCTCTGTGACTGAATAACCTTTGTTACTTCCCAAGTTGAAGAAGTTGCTTTCATTTCCAGCTTTTAAATATTCTAAAGCTAAAATATGCGCAGCAATCAGATCTTCTACTTGTACGTAATCTCTGATACATGTTCCGTCTGGCGTATCATAATTATCCCCATAGATTGCTAATGACTCTCGTTGGCCTAAAGCTACTTGTAAAATGATCGGCACTAAATGAGTTTCGGGCGTATGATCTTCGCCGATCGACGCATCATTCTTAGCTCCTGCTACATTAAAATAGCGTAAAGCCACATAACGCATGCCATATGCTTCGTCACACCATTTCATCATTTTTTCCATCATCAACTTACTTTCGCCATAAGGATTTTTCGGATTCGTTGGTGACCCCTCTGTAATTGGCGATTCTTTTGGCTCACCGTAAGTCGCAGCTGTTGAAGAAAAGACAATCCGTTTCACATCAAACTCGTGCATTACTTCTAATAATATTTGCATGCCATAAACATTATTATTGAAGTAGACTAAGGGTTTTTCAACTGATTCACCGACTAACGAGCTCGCTGCAAAGTGCAAGACGCCCTCAATCGTTTCTTTTTGGAAAACTCCACGTAAAAATTCTTTGTCACGAATATCGCCTTCATAAAAACGTGCATCAGTATGAACTGCTTGACGATGGCCTGTCAAAAGATTATCCACGACTGCTACATCATAGCCCTTTTCAATTAATTGATCGACGGCATGGGAACCAATATAGCCTGCTCCGCCTAATACTAAAATTGTCATGTTAAGACTCCTTTATCCATATAATTATATTCGTTATTTATTTTAACAAAAGTGATGACCAGAAAACAGGGACTTTTTTTGACAAAACCTTCTTTCATTTTATTTAGTAAATTTATAATAAAACATTTAGTAAATTTTTTCAACATTTTATTGTAAAGGGTTTCAAATAAAAAAACGAAAGACTAGCGTTTTTCCTTGTTTTGCTTCATAATAGAAGTGTCAAATAGATAAATGAGGTGAATCATTATGAAAAAATTTGTATCAGGTATCTTAGTAGGTAGCTTGGCTACTGTAGCAGCTGTGGCTGGTTTAGTAACTTCTGTGAAGAAAACAGTCATCGACCCAATCGACGAAAAAGAAGCAATGATTGAAGAAAATCGTAAAAAAGCAATGAGAAAACGTGTGTCACGATAAGAGCTAGTGATTGAAGCATTCAGCTTCAAAAACAAAAAACCCAAAGTTGTTCTTCAATTTTTTGGGTTTTTTTGTTTCTACCGAGTTTTTTCTAAAACTCGCATTTTTAAGTTACGATAGAAATGGAAGCTGACAAATAGCACAGTTGTGTTTCCACTATCTCCCTCATGCTATCCAAAAAGAACGTTCTTACAAGTGTCAGGACAGAAGTGTTTAGCCTCGAGAAATAAGGCGCCATCCACGAAAATTGTTCTTCAAATTTTTGTGGATGGCGCCTTATTTCCCAAGAGGTTACTTCTGTTCCCGCCGTTTATTCGGTTTTAGTTGGTGGAAGAGAACTAATGTCCCTCTCTCCTAAAGGAACGTTCTTTTTATGATTTTTCTGCTAAAATCAGTTGTGCGATACGATCAATTTGTCTAAGATTCCAAAAATCGACATGGGGTCTCGGAACGGAGGCTGTTAACCATTCTACCCCTTCAGTTGGGATGCCGATACAATACAAATTGTTTTGTACTTCTCCATGGGCATCGATCACACGTGAATTTTCTCGTTCGATTGCTACCGCACCAGAAACGAAATCGCCACTTGGATCATGCAACTGGAATGGCTGAAGGATCTGGGCATCACGTAGACTGATCAAGGCTGGATTTCTTGTTGTTCGTAAGTCATTTTTTGGTAATCGTGCCTCAATTAGATAGCTACTTGTAAGCCCTTCTGGTTCCAGGTGAAATCTCTTGTCCTTTCCTACAACAGTAAAAGGAGGTTCCACCAAATGGAAAATTCCTGCATCGATCAATGCTGCTAATTCCTGCGTTCTTCGTAAAGGCGGACCAATAGTAAAAAACGCATCAAACGTATTGAACCATTGCCACAATATTTCTTTATATTCTTTTGCAGAAAAAACTTCCAATAGCATCACTTGATGCACGATATTTCGCCAATCTTTCAATGCATCCAACGTCGCAATCAATGGACCACTCACATTGCCTTTTAACGCTTCATTGATTTGATCTTCGATATACCTCCGACTCATTTGTTGATACGGCAACGTGTGGTCGATCAAGTGATCCAGTAAGTTCCATGACCACAAGTGGCTTGATAATTCAGGATATTTTCGCAGCCATTCCTTTTCTGTAGCCCCAAGAAAGACTTCTTGAAATCCGCTGAGAGCAATCGACACCCCATGTTCCTCGATCACTTTTTTATAATAAAACAATTCGAGATCTTTTTTTAAGTCAGTAAAAAAATCCTCCCCAGTCAGTTTTTTAGTACGATAATACATATTTAATCGTTCTTGCGTCAGAATGACTGGTTGTGCCACCTCGCCAACTTTTTTCTGGTTGCGTCCGTGGGGATAGTAAGGTAAGCCTCGCCGAGAACCGCAATAGACGACTGGCTCTTCTCCCGACGGACGATAAACCAATCGACCTTCCAATTCTTCAAAGCGACCGCCTCGTTGTTGTGTCAACAAACCAATATAATCAAAAAAACAGAGTCCTAACCCCCGAATAAACACCGGTTCTTGGGCAGGAATCATCGATAAATCAACATCGGCTGGATTAGCTGGTCCTTGGTAAAATAAGTGATGCTCAGCCGCATACTCACTTAATTGGCTTTCTTCTGACGTTTGTTCATGTTCCCAATGACCCGTTGCTAGGATCAGTTGATCCACCACATAGGCTTCTTCTTTAGTTCGCAGAATGAATTGTTTCTCTTTCTTGGTGGCTTCGATAACTAATTCTTGTATATAATCGAAACGATCAGAAAATCGTTCTTGTAGGCGCGCGTAAAACCATTGGAGATAGACGCCAAAGAAGCGACGACTTGTTGGTTGATTTTCTAATAAATTAGCTGCTTCACACAAAAACGCTTCTTTTTCTTTGATAGTTGTCTGACTAAGATAAGAAGGGGCAAATTCTTTCGCCCATTGATAAAGATTCACTCCGTTAGCGACCACGCCTCCACTACTTAATGTCTCATCCGTAAACATCGTCACTTGTGACGCCAATGAATTCATCAGTACTTCTTTTGGCTGATCGACTCGCCAAACCTTGCCACCGATTCCACTTGGATCAAAAAGGAGGATCTCAATATTTTCTTGTTGTTGATTATAGAGTAAACGCTCTAACATGCTAAGTCCACGAGGTCCTGCCCCGATGATCCCAATTCTCATCTATCCACCTACCTATATGTATTTGCTTGATTGTCACGCATCTTTTCTCTTGATTTCACTCAATACGCGCTACAATGATTTACTTGGCTAACTCACTGAGGAGCAACAGTTCTTCATGTTTTTTATTTTGTGACCAACTGATTTCCAAATAACATCCGTAAATTAAAAAACCGAATTTAGGAAAACATTTTGTGATGACTACCTTTATCATATCCTCTCATTCCATCATAGCATAATTTTTCTGCAATAAGAAAAAACAACAAGAAAAAGGAGCGAATAACCGCTCTTATTCTTGTTGCTACTAAGGTAACATAAGAAGTACAAGACTCCTCGTTAGATTTTTTTACTTTTGATTTTACCTGACCAACCATCATAGCCACCTTTTAAGATATAGATATCTTGGTAACCTGCTTTACGCAGTTGGTTAGCTGTACGAATACTCAAACTTTTCTTTTGATCATAAATATAAACCGGTTGGTCTTTACGAATCGAACCAAGTGAATTTTTTAGTACTGTATATGGAATATTTCTAGCGCCTAAAATATGACCCGCATCAAAGACATCTTTTTCACGAACATCGATGACTTGTGCACGACGCATTCCTTCACGAAATTCTTCTTCTTCAAGCATTGTTGCAGAACGTTTAGCCATTACTCGTAAGTAAACTTCCCAAAATACGATAGCTAAGATGATCAGTAATAAAATGATGTTAATAATCCATAAAACCATGTCGTGCCTCCACTTTATTCAGCATATTTCAAGGCTAATGAGGCAGCACCGATAACGCCTGCTTCATTTCCTAATTCAGCTAATTTAATTTTTGTTGATTCTCTCACTTGTGGGAAGGTAAATTCTTTGAAGTATTTCTCCACACGACTGCGTAAAAATTCTCCCGCAGCTGATACGCCTCCACCGATGACAATACTTGATGGATTCAACGTGTTTCCTAAATTCCCGCAAGCTAGTCCTAGATATAGACAGACACGATCGACCACCATCAAACCAAATGGATCTTCTGCTTCTGCTAATTCAAAAACATCTTTACTTGTTACTTCTTCACCATTATCAAGCATCGCTTTCAAGCGTGAATCACCGGCATATTCTTCTGCCAAATGACGGGCCACTCGAACGACACCTGTCGCACTTGAGACAGTTTCTAAACAGCCACGTTTGCCACAAGTACATTCGAATCCATTTGGATCGATCGTAATGTGTCCTACTTCTCCAGCGGCTCCAGTCACCCCATGAAGTAAATGACCATCCGCCACAATACCGCCACCAACACCTGTACCTAGAGTGATGAATACGACATCAGGATCATTTTCGCCTGCACCTTTCCAACGTTCGCCTAATGCTGCGACATTGGCGTCATTATCGATGGCAAATTTGATGCCCGTTCCTTCTTCAATCATTTTTTTTACAAATTGAAGCTCGCGCCAATTTAAATTGTAAGCACCAATCACTGTACCAGCTTCGCTGTCGACTGTTCCTGGTGTTCCCATGCCGATACCGATGAAATCTTCCGCTTTCATATGGTATAGATTTAAACGATGGTTGATAGACTCAATGATTTCAGGAATAATGTGTTTGCCATCATCCAAAATATTGGTATCGATACTCCATTTCTGTTGAATTTCTCCGTCAGGTGTCAAGATCGCAAATTTTGCTGTTGTTCCACCTAAATCAATCCCAATAATTTTTTTGTCCATGATCAAATTCCTTTCTTTCTGCTCTCTTCGATTCGGTGTTCTCTTTTTAAGATGTGCCACGCAGTCATATATGTTTCGTGATCGATCAAATGATTATCATAAAGCTTACGTAATTCGATCGTCATCAATTCAATATCATAAATCCGTGCTCCCACATAAATAAAGATACCAAATCTCTTGAATAGCTGTTGTACGTCGTATAAGCTTTCCATTTAAAGCACTTCCTTCACATTATACAAGTATTCCATAATTTTTTAAACCCACTAAAACACATATTATAAAAAGAAAGAGAAAAACGATCGACGATATAATACGATGATGGATTGAGTAATCATTGGATCGATTTGGTAATCCTAATAGATTCCCTATCAGGAAACCTCCGATCAAGCCACCAACATGTCCCCAGATATCTACTGAGGTATCTGATATACCGAATATAAAAGAAAAAACAATGAATATCATGTAACGGCGTACAAGCTGTTTCACCAGATAATCATTTTTGTAATGAATACCTAGAACAAATAACGCACCAAATAAACCAAAAAGTGATGTACTTGCCCCACCAGATAATACGTTCATTTCATTGAAGGCAAAACTGGTCACATTTCCCATGATACCACTAAGTAAATAAATCAAGAAAAAGCGCCAATGACCGTATACCGTTTCGATTTGTGAACCCATAAAATACAAAACGACAGAGTTCAGTACAAAATGCATCATCCCAAAATGGATAAATATTGGTGTGATCAAACGCCACCATTCATGTAGGTAGGCAATATGCTGGCCAGACATGCCTAGTCCAAAAGCCACGCTATTACCAGGTAATACCTCCATTGCGAAAAAGACGATTGTTTGGATTACTAAAAAAATCTGTGTTAAAAATGGCCCATCGAGCCAAGATTTTAATTTGAATTGTTGCTGCCGATTTACTTTCATATATACCCCCTTGTTTTTTTAGTCGTTCAATAAATGTTGGATTTTCTTATCAAAGTCTTCTGGTTCCCAATCATTATGAATCATCTCTTTGAAAGTCAAGCTGCACGTTTGATGCGGATACTCTTCCAGATAGCGATCGTAATACCCTCCACCAAAGCCGATTCTGTACCCATCTGGATGAAAGATGATTCCTGGGACGATCAATAAATCGATCATCGTTGCCTCATAAAAATGCGTTGAAACAGGTTCTAACACACCAAAACTTGAACGTTCTAAAACTGTGTGCTCAGAGAACTCATAAAATGCCATTTGACGTTTTGGCAATGTTTTGGGGATCACAACGATTTTCCCTGAGGCTCTCGCTTGTTCGATCAACGGTCGTGTATCTATTTCAAATTCATTTGAAAGAGTTATACCGATGACTTGCGCCTGCTTCCAATACTCGGTTGCAAACAATTGCTTATAGATTTTTTGTTCTTTTTCTTTTTTGTAGCCACTTGCAGCAATTTTTTTAAGTTCATTAATGCCATATTGACGGAGCTGTTCTTTTTTCTGCTTTTCGTGTCCCAAATAATCACCTGCCTACCTTCTGTTAAAATGGTAGCGGAAAACGGAGAAAATAGCAATTTAACTTTTTAGATTTTTGGATTTGTTCTGTCTAATTTTAGTTAGGACATCGATTTATCCCCATTTGATGTTAACAATCGTCAATCATTCATTCGTTAGATAACACTGAAAAGCATTATAGTTTATGTGGAATCGATGAATAAAGGTTACTCTTTCTTGATGTATACGACAGAAGAAAAATCATTCACAGACTAGATGAAAACTAGTGATGCGAATGATTTTTTTGTTTATATTTGTTTTTCAATTTTCAACTTAACAATTCATGAATAGAGACTTTTTACCATCTATAATTTCTATCTTTTATTATTCGTAGTTGATATAGATTTTACTTAAGTAATTGTGTTCTAAAAATAAAACAATTGCTTGAACTACTTCTTCCAAGCTATCTTTCATTGAGATTTGATTTATTTTGTTGATATTAAAACATTTTAATTGTTCAATAATAAGGGATTTATCTTTGATTAACCACGGTGAATCATCATACCATCCCTCATGATGAAAGTATTCTTTCAAAATCCCCTTTTTTTCTAAATTACAATCTAATAAGTTATCTAAAATTGTATCAAAATACCCGTTCCAAATTATAAGTTTATTGCCATCAGCTATAAAAGAAAGCTCTGCTTCTCCTTCGAAACCTTCATAAAACTTATTGTCAATCATACCATTCACTCCTTCCAATGACCTTTTTCCAAAATTATAATTTGTTCTGTAGTAGCATTTCCTTTTTTTCTTGCATTTATAGCATCATACCATTTATACGCTTCTACCCATTCATTATCACCAATTTTGAAAAAATTTTGGGGCTTGTTCCCTCCATTTCCAGGTAGTATTCTTTGGATGACCCATGTATTGCCCTGTTCAACAGGTGCTCCTGGAGTTCTTGTATGCCACCTCACTTCATACTTAAATTCACCATCATTCCACTTATAAGTAATCTGTTCATAACCAGCATTCATTGTCTTGGCATTAATTTTTACGTTATCAGGAATATCTATAGGTGCTGTTTTCTTATATTGATTTGCAATTTTAAGTTTCTCTGCTTCAGTTAGCGTGGATAGCTTTGGTATATTTCCACCACCCACCTCCTCAATCTTAGCATTTTCCACCTGTTTCACGCCAGTGGTCGTCAAGACTTTGTAAGACGCATACGTAAAGCCTAAGATCATCAGGGCTTGACCGAGTTCAGATTCATTGATCCATGTGTAGCCGTCTTTGACGTATTGTGAGGTAGAGACGAGACTGCCTAAGAGTGGGTCTAGTTTTTCACCAGTTTCATAATTAACACCTTGGCGCCAAGCCACATTGACTTTTTCTTGGTAAGTATC
>NZ_JBIQDM010000017.1:0-43994 GCF_045371165.1 Enterococcus pernyi | reverse complement strand
TTCATGAAAGATCTCCTTCGTATTTTAAAAAGTTATTTTGATTAGCTGTTTTCGCTAACGAGTAATACTTTACCATGGGATTATATTTCATAGGTGAAAGATACGTAACAGTTTGTGACAAATGCTCCTTTTTTGTAACAAGAATGTGTTTAAATAATGTGCGTTTTAATTAGAAAAACATCATAAATGAAGAATTGTGCGCTTCTGACATTTGTTTTTTATTAGAAAGATTCAAAATAAAAAAATAGAAAATGCTCAATTTTAGTTTGAAAAGCCGAGAAAAAAGTGAATTTTTTATAAAATTTATACGAAGTGATAGAATAAAAGAAACAAGGAGATGGGATGGATGACGAATATGTATAAAAAAATAATGGTAGCGATTGATGGTTCGGAAAAAGCAGAGAAAGCATTTGGCGAGGCTTTAGAATTAGCGAGAGATAACCAAGCAGAATTATTGATCGTTTCAATTATCAATAAAATCGATTTGACACATAGTGCCTATGCGTTCTCAAAAATCTATGCAGAAGAAAAACAAAAAACAGAAGTGGAACTATTGAAGAGAATCAATGATGCCAAAGAATTCGGGATTGAAACAATTCATGCAATTGTGGAGACCGGTGATCCAAGAACATTGATCGCCACTGTCTTACCAAAACAAGAGTCAATTGATCTTATCGTGATGGGGGCAACAGGTAAAGGCTCGATCCAACAAGCGTTAGTAGGGTCGACAGCTTCTTATGTGGTGACTCATGCGCCTTGTAATGTGTTGGTCGTTAAATAGATGCCGATTCCTGATAAGCTACGTTGCTGATTTCCAACGTGGCTTTTTTGTTCGTGAAGAGTAGTACTGCTAACTAAGGATGTTTGTAAAGGTAATAAATCCATAAGATCAATATCGTTAATGAAATAATCAACCCTAATTCATGTGAAAGTAGTTTTGGGGTGGGTTCCCAATGCCGAAGGGAAAATATTTTGTGGGAAAAATAAGCGACTGGTAAAAGTGTCAGCAATACGGAAAATTTACGCTTCGTCCATTTCGTGTAGTAGATTGCTAAAGTTGTCATTAGAAAAAAAGGAACATAAAAAACCAATTGTCCCAAAGTGTCCATATAATATACGCCTCCAAGGAAAAAAGAAATCTATAATTAAAAATAACACTTTGTATGTTTGTGCACAAGAGGATATGTTATAAAATTTCTTGTTTTTTAAATAAAGTTGTTTTTTTGATTCTTGATGTACTTATTGTTATAATTCTTTTAAAGAAAGGGTGTAGTATTTCATGGACCAAGTGATATTAGAAGTTGATCTACATTTAGTAAACAATATCCGTATTTGCTATTATATTGTTAGTAATAGTGTGGAACCGCGAGTGTTAATGAACAAAATCGATGGTATTTTATCAAAAACGGATGTCCATCAATTTAATGATGGAGACGAAAGTTACTACAGTATTCCAGTTGAAAAAGTGATTTATACGAAAGTGAACGTGCGAAAAGATTTAGATACGAAAGAAATACATGCACCGATCTTCACTGAATATTGAAATAAGCTGGAGGCAATCAAAGATGAATCCCTATGAACAAATGATCCAAGAGTTGATGGATGGAAAAATCCAAAAAATAGAGGTCAAACGTGAGGAAGTCATGGCTTTTCGTGAAGCGTGGTTAAAAATTGAGAATCGCAAGTTTGTTGTTGGAAAGGCCGAACTGAATGGTAATGTGACGTACCACTATGACCCATCAAGATTGTATTAAAAGTAGGTTTTGATAGAAGTGTGGCGATTTGGAGATCAATCGCTTATTTTTGAAACACAAGAAATCCTAACAAAAAATCCCCGACAATCCTTGATTGTTGAGGATTTTTTTGTTTCTAGATCATGACAGACTCGCTCCGATCATCCCTATGAAAATATAAATTTTATTTGAATAGATTTTTGAATTTATCCGTTATTCCTTGAAAATCGACATTTTGGAGAAATTCTTGGGCTTTTTCTTTGTAAGGACCTAGTTGTTCTTTATGCTCTTCGAAAAATGTTTTGGCTTCAGTGAAATTGCCACTTTGGACCAGATCTTTAATTTTCTGAAGTATTTCTTCTTTATTCATAATGAAACACATCCTTTCTTTCCTAATATAATAGCAAAAATCTATGAAATTTTGTAAAAATAACTTCTGTGCTAAAGTCCGATAAAAAACTCGATCTAGAGACGGATGAATGTGATTTTTTTACAAGCTATACTCAAAGAGTAAAGAGGAGGTAGAAAAATGAAAGTAATCAAAGTATTAGTAGGTGCCGTTGTATTTAGTGGGTTGGCGTTATTTGGCTTGAAGTTTTATACCCAAGACGCTACTGGAGAATTACCAGCAGTTATAGACCAATTGAATCCGTTAGTCACTAAGGGAGAAGTGTATGTCAAAACAAAACAGCCTGATGAAGTCAATTCGTTTGGGACAGCAAAATATATCCAAAAGGCAGTTGATGCAAATGGCAACGAACGCGAGATTGAATTTAATGGGTTATCTGTTTTAAAAAAAGACCGTTACTTGAGATTGACGAATAAAGGCGCTCATGTAGAAACATACGAAGAAATTCCCAAAGAAGAGGTACCTAAAGAAGCATTAGCTATAATTGGTTGATTTTATTTTTATTATGTAAACTAAATGTTGAATTAAAAAATAAGCCTAAGAATAATTGATTAATAACTTAATCATTCGTTCTTAGGTTTATTTTATTTTCTCGCCATGCTCAATTTCAATTGATCGATCCGCCGTTCCAGTTTTTTGATCAAACCAGCAGGCAAGCCGATGATCTCAGCGGATGCTAAGACAGAAGAGAGCAACTGATATTCAAGTGCTTCTGCATGGATTTTACGATAGATGGTGGCTAGACGTTCGATGTACTCAAAATGAGTATAGCCAGTTTGAATGATCAAAAATTTCAACAAATCAATGGCTTTCTCGTAGTCTTGCTCAGAATAATAAGCCAATGCTTGTCGATAAAGTTTGATTTCAAGTAAATCGAGGGAAGCAGGGCTGTATCGGTTCGTCCATTCATTGACTGACACTTTTTTTTGGATATTACCAGCAGTATCACGGACGAAGATGATTGGGATTTCATTTGGATCCGCCTTTTTATGAATAAATCGTTCCACAGATTCTTGCTCCTTCCATGCGTTGTTAGCTTGAGTATAAGCTATTTTTCTAGGAAATACTAGTTCTTTTCTAAAGTAAGCATTTGTCCGCCCATGGCAGTAAATACTTGCTCAAAGTCATCGATTGGTACCGCACGATTTTTTATGCCATAAGGATCATTGACATAGATTGATTGATCATCGTAGCCAGTTACAACACAGGCATGGACTAATGGCGTGACTTGTACTTCACCGTTTGCAGTCGTCCAAGTCATGAAATCATTTTCTGTCGGCACTTGAAAATCGATCGTGACAGAAGCCCATACAGGTTTTTCTTCTTTTAGTGCATTTTTGATGTCAGTCAAGCTTGCATCCGTTTGCGGTTTGGTATGATAAGCGGTTTGCAGGATTTCTTGGGCTAACGTAGCGATTGGTGGAACATAGACACCCATTGCCCAGTCACCGCCCCAAATCTCACCAACGAACCCTTCATTTGGATCGCCATGAGTGCCATCAGCATTGAAAACGGGGACATAATTTAATTGTTCGGCTAATTGATTCTTGGTAGTTTCGTAGCCATAGAAGCGCAACAACATCGATAAGGCGGTTACTTCACAGCCATTCTCTAGTGCAGGTTCATCGAATTGATTTTCAAGAGGTACGTCGAGTAGTACTTGTTTTTCTTCGGTTTTGATTGTCTGCTCTATGTTTTCCTCCGTTATTGATTTTTTATCTTCTAATTGTTTATTTGTAAAGTAAAAGACGCCTGAAATCAACACTAGCACTGCCCCGCCTAGTAGTAATCGTTTTTTACTTTTTTGTTTTGACATGAAAGACTCCCCCAAACTTCTTTCTATTATAATTGTTTTTCTAAAAAAAACTACATGAATCTGCCTGATCAAATGTAAAAAACAAGGAAAAACAGTCCAAAAAACGATTTTTTTATTATGTTTAGCTGTTAAAATTTGTGAAAACGAAAACAGTACGCTATAATGCGGATAGATCAAATAAGAGTTTGATCAAATCACCACTAACGAAACACACAGATAAAACGAAATGATTTTCTGTGGCAAACTGTTTGAGTAGTTTAGGAGGATTTTGATGACGGAAGAAATGATTAATTTAGGAGAACAATATTCATGTAGGCCCATTGGTTTTACCAAATCAGTTGTTGGAGAAGTTGTTTCAAAAATGACGAATTGCGCCGTAGTCAAAGTTGCCCAATGCGCTATAGAAGATCAAGAATTATTAGAAGAAAAAGCTAGCATGGTAGTAGCTAAATATGATACATTTGAATAAGAAGATATGGACATGCAACATCGAATGATCATGTTGCAGGTCCTTTTAAGGTTATGAAACGAGCATTGAACACTAAGGCATAAGATAGAAAAAACGAAAACGCCTATTTCATTTTTGAGTTTTTTGGCTTATGACCGAAGTACTGCTCCTTGAATACCGTTTGTTCAGTTAGAGGGGA
Organism: Enterococcus pernyi; assembly: GCF_045371165.1. Taxonomy (NCBI): domain Bacteria; kingdom Bacillati; phylum Bacillota; class Bacilli; order Lactobacillales; family Enterococcaceae; genus Enterococcus; species Enterococcus pernyi. The sequence goes on along the minus strand of NZ_JBIQDM010000017.1, from coordinate 39,389 downwards.
TATGATTTACCCCTTTGATTTTCTAGTTTCAAGAGTTGAAAATAAAGGTGTGGATCGATAAGATGGTTTCCTTTTTTACAATAGTTCTTTTTTTATTTGTCATCGTCATGTGCTTATTTCTATGGCTTGTACGACGAGAGATCGTTTATAAAACGGTTCGGAATCGCTGGGTCTATTTAGTTGTTCCGTTCCTTGCTTTACTGGTTTTATGGTATACATTGGTCAGTCAACCAACCACTGATGAGTTAGTGAAAGGCGTCTTGGCTTCTCTTGTGTTATTGAGTTTCTTGTTAGATAGTCGAGGACTTACTACAGATGGGCTAGTTTTGAACAGCTTTGACCATCGTGGAGTGCCATATTCTGAAATCAACAAAGTCGTTCTTTACCAACCAAAAGATTCGAAAGAAGTCAAAATGAATTTTTTCCGGAACGGTTGGCGTGGTCCGTTATTGAAATTTTCTGTCTCATTAGAAGAATTGATTCCTTTTTTAGCAAAACACTTAAATGATGATGCAGAACTTGATATCATGATCGAGCATGAGGATGAATGATCCATTGAAATGACAAAAAGACAGCTCCTTCTTTTAGTAGAAGGAGCTGTCTTTTTGTATTAGTAGAATTAGCCAAACACGCGGAAACGATCAGCATCGTTCATATATTCTTTTTCGCCAGCTGGAGATTCAGGTGAACCAAAGACTAATTGTGCACGTAATTTCCAGTTTGCAGGAATCGACCATTCTTTTGCGACAGCTTCATCGATCACTGGATTGTAATGTTGTAGGTTTGCACCTAAACCTTCTTCGCTTAATGCCACCCAAGTATTGGCTGTAGCAATACCATTTGATTGTTCTGACCAATCAGGGAAGTTATCTGCATATAATGCAAATTGCTCTTGCAAGTTTTTGATCACATCTGTGTCTTTGAAGAATAAGACAGTACCATAACCTTTTTTGAAACTAGCTAATTTGTTTTGAGTATTTGGGAAAGCATCAGCAGGTGTCAGTGGACGTAAAGCTTCTTCTGTCATTTCCCATAATTTTTCATGTGCATCGCCAAATAAGATTACTGCACGTGTTGATTGCGCATTGAAAGCAGTAGGGCTTTCTTTGATTGCTTCTTGGATCAATGTTGTTAATTCTTCATTTGATTGTGATACGTTACGGCCTAGATCATAGATCGAACGGCGGTTTTTTAAGATATTTGTAAATTCAGTCATAGATTAGTTCTCCTTTAATTCGCTTTTCTGCGTTTTTTTCTTGATGACAAAACGAAGTATATCACCTTACAAAAAGTAAGTAAAACAAAACGCTTAACAAAATGTACGAATAGAAAAAAGATGTTTTTTTACATAAAAAATTCGTTACGATACCGTTTACATACTGAATATACCGACATTTAAGCTTTATGACATAAAGTAGACTATATAATTATTAAAAATAACCTATGTTTTTTCTTATTGTTTTCCCATTAAATTTTTGTTGTATTTATAGAAAATAAGTATATATTTCTTAAATAAATATTTTTACACGGATTTTCGGTAAATATGTGTATTATTTTCTGAAAATTAAAAGAATTGGGGTATGGGAATATGGAAAAACAAGACAAAGGGTTCTTCGGTCAGCCGAAGGGATTGTCTACATTGTTCTTCACAGAGATGTGGGAACGATTCAGTTATTATGGTATGCGTGCCTTACTGATCTATTATATGTACGACACGGTAGCAAATGGAGGCCTTGGTTTACCTCGTGCCACAGCGTTGTCGATCATGTCGATCTATGGTTCGTTGATTTATATGTCGAGTATCGTAGGCGGCTGGTTTTCTGATCGTGTGTTAGGAGCAAAAAAAACCGTCTTTATTGGTGGGGTCTTCATCATGATCGGTCATGTTGTTTTGGCATTGCCGTTTGGTGTCTCTACTTTATTTATCTCGATGGCGTTGATCATCATCGGTACAGCTTTCTTAAAACCAAACGTTTCGGGAATGGTCGGGCATTTATATACGAAAACCGATTTACGAAGAGATGCAGGATTTTCGATCTTTTATATGGGTGTCAATTTAGGCGCATTGCTCGCGCCGTTGATCGTCGGTACGATTGGTCAAGAGTATAACTACCATTTAGGTTTCTCATTAGCCGCTATCGGTATGTTCTTCGGGTTATTGCAATATGTGATCCAAGGACGTAAGACATTGGATGGAGTGGGTATGACACCTCCAAATCCTTTGACACAAGGCGAACGTAAAGGATTTATCCGTAATGTTGTGATCGCTTTGATCGTATTTGCTATTATTTTTGGTGGAGCGCAACTGACTGGACATTTGACGATCGATTTCTTTGTTAATACGATCAGTGTCTTAGGAATCGTTTTACCACTCTATTACTTTATCAAAATGTTGACTTCAAAAGATGTTTCAGTGGAAGAAAAACCACGTGTATGGGCATATATCCCATTATTCTTAGCAGCAATCATCTTTTGGTCATTGCAAGAACAAGGGTCATCGATCCTTGCCCTATTTGCAAGTGAACGAACACAATCGACCTTGATGGGTGTTCCGATCCAAGCAAGTTGGTATCAATCATTGAACCCGATCTTCATCTTTATTTTGACACCTGTGTTCGTTACTTTATGGACTCGTTTAGGTAAACGTCAACCATCAACTGTAGTGAAATTCTCTCTAGGGTTGTTATTTGCCGGATTGTCTTACCTATTACTGATGTTGCCAGGAATGTTATATGGAACAGCTGGAAAAGTCAGCCCACTTTGGCTGATCGGTAGCTTTTTCATCATCGTGATTGCTGAACTTTGCTTATCACCTGTCGGCCTATCAGTGACGACGAAATTGGCGCCTAGAGCCTTCGAATCGCAAACGATTGCGATCTGGTTCTTAGCAGATGCTTCTTCCCAAGCCATCAATGCACAAATCGCACGGTTCTATACACCAGGTACTGAATCTGCCTACTTTGGTATTATCGGCGTCGTTGCAATCGTCGGTGCAGTGATTTTATTTGCAATCAAAGAGCCAATCAAAAAATTAATGGGGTCGATCCACTGATTGGATCTACATCATTTGTCGGAGAGGACAGTCGTCCTGCTCCGGCTTTTTTATTTCCAAAATTTAAACGATAATAGAACAAATGTTCAGCTATCTTTGTTATAATGAAGAGGTATATCAACCAGGAAAAGGAGGCAATAAGGTGTCGTTACAATTTATCTTAGGGAATGGTCAAAAAGACCACCGCAAAGCACTGATCGATGAAGCCGCCGCTTGGCTTGACAAAGATGAAGAAAATCAAGTATTTTTCCTTGTACCTAACTATAATAAATTTGAACAAGAGCAAGAATTACTCGCTGAGATGCGTAAAAAAAGCGGAAAAAGCTCATTTAGCACAACCAACATGCAAGTATTCAGTTTCTATCGTTTGGCTTGGTACTTATTGCAACAAACTACGTTGCTGACAGGTAGTGAATTGACCGAATCTGGTTCAGCGATGATCCTCCGCCAAATTTTAGAAAAAAAACAAGAAGAACTGACGATATTTCGAGGAGAAATCCGCAAAAAAGGGTTTATCCGTCAGTTACAAGAGCTATATAGCGAACTACAAGTCGGAAAAATTTCCCCTGTTGATCTGTTAACTTCTGTGACAGGAGAATCTCCAAAAGAAGAAGACCGACAATTGAAAATGAAGGATCTACAACTGATTTTCTCTGCATTTGAAGAAGAATTAGTCCAACGCGCCCTACAATCTGAAGATGCGCTGACGGTGTTAGCGAATTATATGGCGACGCAGGATTATCATAAGATCAAGTTCTTAGTGAGTGGTTTTGCCCGGATCAATGCCCAAGAATACCAGTTGCTGCAAAAAATGATGGAAAAAGGACATCTAGTGGTCGATTTGCTATTGGATCGTCCCTACAAATCTGATCTACCCGATCCGTTGACCTTGTTCTTCAATACAGGAAAGATCTATTTCCAACTTCTCAACGCAGCAAGAGAATTGAATGTTCCTGTGGCTGTCGATCATTATGCACCGAATCGAGAACACCAAAACGAACTTCAAACATTACAACAAATGTGGGAAGAAACATCTAGCCAGCAGAAAAGCCAACCTGTGAAACTTGGCGCGCAAGAGACATTACATCTGTGGGAGGCAGAGAATCCAACGGAAGAAGTTCGCCAATTAGCGGTGGAGATCCGTCGTTTGGTCAGTCAAGAAGGATTTCGCTATCGAGATATCCAAGTGTTGACGAAGGATATGACACTGTATGGCAATTTATTGCGACCAATTTTCCAAGAGATGGCGATCCCTTTTTATCTGGATGAAGAGCAACTGATGGAAAACCATCCATTGATCGAATGGATCAACAGTTTGTTTGCTTTGGATCGTTATCAATATCGCCTAAACGACATCATGCGTTTCTTCAAGACGGAGTTGACGATCGGTCGGACAGATGAAGAGCTCGATCTGGCTACTTGGGAAGCTACTAGAAATCAATTCCGCACGAATTTAGATATCACGGAAAACGTAGCACTAGCGTACAACTACCAAGGGAAGTATTGGCTTCGCGAAAAAGATTGGCAATTTGTTGCCTATGATTTTGAAGCAGAACAGCTAGAAGACGTCAAACAACTAGAAGAGCAATCAAATACGATCAGGAGACTTTTTCGCGACATGGTGCCGGTGTTTTTGAAGAACATCAAAAAATGCCAAACAGGGCAAGAAGCAGTCACTTTGTTTTATCGCTTCTTGATCGAAAGCGGCGTACAACAACAATTGCTTTTTTGGCGAGACCAAGAAGTGGCGCGTGGCGGGTTAGCTGCGGCTAGAAACCATGAACAAACTTGGGGTGCTTTGATGGATCTTCTGGACGAGTATTCATTGATCTACGGAGAAACAGCATTCGATTGGTCATTATTTCAAGAGATCATCACGAGTGGTCTAGAAAATCTCAGCTATGGGAAGATCCCTACAGCAATCGATCAGGTGAGGATCAACCGGTTGGAACTTGTACGTGCCAATCAAGCAAAAGTAACATTTGCGGTCGGCTTGAATGACCAAGTGTTTCCAGATCGCCATGAAACTAAAGGTTTATTATCGAGTGAAGAACGTGAAGCGTTGAATCAAGGGTTAGGCGAGGATCAGTTTTTATTCGATCCAGCAAAAGAAAGTATGTCTTTCGAACCTTTCCAAGCGTATTTAGTGTTTGTTTCGGGAACGGAACGTTTGTACTTGAGCTACGCGCAGAGCTATGATACCAATCGGTTAAAAATGTCTCCGTATTTGAAACGAGTCGTTGACTATCTAGGTGTTCCAGTCGAGCCAAAATGCCAGTTGCAATTGACGAGTAAGCCAGATTGTTACGTTGGCACTTACCGTAGTGGGATCAATACGATCAATCGGGTCTATCGTTTAGCGAAAGAAGCCAAACAAGCAGTACCACTTTATTGGCAACAACTAAAAGAGTTAGTTCTGCGTTCGGATCAACGAAATTTTGCATTGACGATTTTTGAAAGTCAAGATCATCTAAATGTACCAGTTTCCTTATCAGAAGAAATGGCAGAAGCTCTTTATGGCAAAGAAATCTATACGTCGATCTCACGCATGGAAAACTTTTATAACTGTGAATATAAATACTTTGTCCAGTTTGGTTTGAAGCTGAAAGAACGTAATATCTATGGACTGACACCAGCTGCCACTGGAGACTTTTATCATGAATCATTGGATCGCTTCTTCAAATTGCTGTTCTCGAATCAACTGTCACTTGTGGCGATGTCGGAGAAGGAACGACAAAAATTTACTGAAAAAGTCTTACAGGAAGTATTTGGTGAATTACGCTTTGAGATTTTAGATAGCTCTGCCCGCATGAACTATATTCGTTACCAATTAGGGCAAACGATCCAAAAAGTGGCTTGGGCGTTACAAAAACAAAGCAAGAATACGGGCATGAAGCCATTACAGACCGAGATTTTATTTGGTCAGATCGCTGGTGCACGAGGGATACCAGGTTTGGAAATACCTTTAGACAAAGGCGGAAAACTCCACGTTCGCGGAAAAATCGATCGCATCGATGTGGCAACTGAACAAAGTGATACATGGTTAAGTGTAGTCGATTATAAATCAAGTGGTCGTTCGTTTGATGTGACTGAAGCTTACTACGGCATGGCGATGCAACTATTGACATATCTTGATGTGGCATTGATGGATGCTGTACGATTGACTGGGAAAGCTGCAGTCAAACCAGCAGGCTCTTATTACTTGCATGTGCATAATCCAGTCTTGACGGATACGACAGACGTCGAGAAGAATACCTTGAAGAAATTCAGCTATGACGGTGTTTTTGTCGATGATCCTGGTCTGTTAGAAGTGCTCGATCATTCATTGGAAGCAAAAGAAAGTTCGTTGATCTATCCGGTGAAGAAAAACGCCAAAGACGAGTTGCAAAAGGGCAGTTATAGTAAAGAGAAATTCTATACAGAAGAAGAACTTCAATTATTCATGAACCATAATCGTGAGAATATGCGTTTAGCTGGGGAAGCGATCACCTCAGGGGAGATCAAACTGAATCCCGCTTACAAAGACAAACAACGGATTGCTTGTGAGCATTGTCCGTTCAGAAGTATTTGTACGTTTGATGTCATGCTCAAAGAAAATAATTATCATCGTTTAGAAAAACTGGATAAAGATGAAGCATTGCGCAGAATACTAAAAAGGAGTGAAGACGAGTGACATCAATTCCTTTAAAACCGGAAAATGAACGTTTTACCGATGAACAATGGCAAGCGATTTTTGACCAAGGCGACAACCTACTTGTTTCGGCTTCCGCTGGCTCAGGTAAGACGACTGTGTTAGTCCGCCGAGTGATCGAAAAGTTAAAAATGGGTGTCAATATCGACGAGTTGCTGATCGTGACGTTTACAGAAGCGGCAGCAAGAGAAATGAAGGAACGGATCCAAGTAGCCTTGCAAGAAGCAGTGAATAGTGAAAGTGATCCGGTCTGGCAAAAACATTTTACGAAACAGCTCGTTTTACTACCCACCGCCAATATCTCGACACTCCATGCGTTTTGTTTAACGGTGATCCGTAAATATTACTATTTGATCGATATCGATCCAGTCTTTCGGATGTTGACGGATGAAACGGAAACGATCTTGATGAAAGAAGATGTCTGGGATGAGATCAGAGAACAACTTTATGCAGAAAATCGCGAAGCTTTTTTTCAGCTGACGATGAACTTTTCAAATGATCGCTCAGACGATGGTTTGACTAACCTCGTGTTTTCTCTCTATGATTTTGCCAGAGCGAACCCTGATCCGTTGGCTTGGTTGAATCGTTTACCAGAAGCATATCGGCTAGAAGAGGGATTAGCAGCTTCTGCATTGTACCAAGAACAGATCCGACCGCTCGTCTTGGCTGATTTACTTCATTGTACGCAGCTATACGAAGAAATGGTCGTTTTGGCACAAGAAGAAGGACTTGAAAAAATGTTTGATCAAGTCTCACAAGAACAAGCGAGTATCCAACAAATCTATGAACGTTTCCTGAGTGATGAGTTGGACGAAGCTTACCAAGCTTTAGAAAACCTGACGTTTTCGACCTTCAAAAGTAGTCGGAAAGCAGAGTTGAAAGAGCGTTCTGCTGAAGTAAAAACCTTGAGAGACCGTGCCAAAAAAATCTTACAACAAATTGGCAAAAACTACTTCCCGGTTTCACCTGCACAAATTGAAGAGTTGAGTCAAAAAGCGTTCCCCCTCGTGGAACAAATGACCGAAGTCACTAAGCTTTTCATGGAAGGCTTCAGTGCGCGCAAACGTGAAAAAGGCGTACTAGATTTCAATGATCTGGAACACTTGGCGTTACAAATATTGACGAAACAAACAGAGGAAGAGTGGCTACCAAGCGAAGCATCGGTTTATTATCGCAGAAAGTTTAAAGAAGTCATGGTCGACGAGTACCAAGATGTCAATCAATTGCAAGAAGAATTGCTCTATTGGGTCAGAGAGCCAGATGAAGAGAGAGGCAATCTCTTTATGGTGGGAGATGTCAAACAGTCGATTTACTCCTTTCGTTTAGCAGATCCAACTCTATTTATCAATAAATATGAGAAATTCTCGGAAGAAAAAGGGGGACGACGAATCGTCTTAGCTGAGAATTTCCGTTCAAGGCAGGAAGTCTTAGCGTTTACCAACTTGATTTTTGAGCAGTTGATGGACCCAACAGTTGGACAAATCGCTTATGATGAAGCGGCTCGGCTGGTTCTAGGTTTTTCTGGGTTTCCAGAAAATGAACGATTTGCACCAGAAGTCTTGATCTATGAAAAGGAACAAGAAACGACAGAAAGCGAGTTGCCGATGGACGATATGTTGGAAGACAAAACAGAAGGGGAACTCTTGATGACTGGTTTGAAAATCCGTGAATTGATCGATTCAAAATTCATGATCTACGACAAAAAAAGTCAAGAAGAGCGCCCGATCGAATTCAAAGATATCGTGTTATTGACACCAACGAAGAAAAATAATTTGACGATTTTAGAAGTATTCAAAACGTTTGATATTCCGTTGGAACTCAATGATGCCCAAAATTATTTCCAAGCGACAGAAATCAGGATCATGATTTCATTGCTCCAATTGATTGACAACCCTTATCAGGATATCCCATTAGCTTCAGTGTTACGTTCACCAGTCGTGGGCTTGATCGAACCAGAGTTAGCACGTATCCGATTAGCCGGTAAGGCGCATACTTACTATGATGCAGTCTTAGCTTATCAAAATAATAACCAAGATGAATTAGCGGCTAAATTGCTTCATTTCAATGAGCAACTGGAACAATGGCGAGAGTTAGCGCGGCGTTCTTCGATCACGGACTTATTATGGGAAATCTATTACCAAACAGGGTATTTAGAATATGTCGTTGGGTTGCCAGCTGGTGCACAACGTCAAGCGAATCTGTATGCGTTAGTGGATCGTGCCAAAGCTTATGAACAAAGCTCGTTTCGTGGTCTCTATCAGTTTGTACGATTTATTGAGAAAATGCAGGAGAAAGACAAAGACTTGGCGGAACCAGTGATTGCTTCTAGTGACAATGCCGTTCGTGTCATGACTATCCATGCAAGTAAAGGATTAGAGTTCCCCATCGTTTTCTTATTAGATATGACGAAGCAATTCAATCTGCAAGACTTGAAAAACCGTTATGCCTTCGAAGAAAAACTAGGTGCGGGCGTGCGCTACATGGAGCCAGACACGCGGGTCTTGTTTGATACATTGCCTTATCAAGCCATCAAATTAGCCAAACAGAAGAAATTGCTTTCCGAAGAAATGCGTAAATTATACGTAGGACTGACTAGAGCAGAGCAAAAATTGTTTATTGTTGGTTCGTACAAAAGCAAAGAAGACACGTTCAAAGCCTGGTCAGAAGCAAGTGAGCAAACGGATGTAGTGTTAGATCCTGTGATTCGCCTGAAAAGTTCGAGTAGCTTGATGAATTGGATCGGTTACAGCTTGATCCGTCATCCTAAAATGACCGAATATTTTCCAGAAGTCACGCCTTTACCACAACTGAAAAATTCACCGGGAGATTTTACGATCACCTGGATGGATCAACAAGAGATTTTAACCCAACGCCAAGCATTGACAGTCAAAGGAGAGCAAGCAGAAGAGCAAAAAGGAGATCTAACCCCATTAACGACTGAACTACAAGCACGTTTAGCCTTCAGTTATCCTTATGAGGCTTCTGCACAAACAACGAGTTATCAATCAGTTTCTGAGATCAAACGGTTGTTTGAAGATCCAGACGACTCTCCAGAGGCACGTTTGACTTGGGAAAGCAGTGATAAAAAAGCCTTTGCTCAGCCTTTCAGGTATACGCAAGACCAATTAGCTGAACCACGCTTTGTACAAAAAGAGCGCAAAGTTTCTGCCACAGCTGTTGGGACAGCAACACATTTTCTGTTACAAGTCCTACCATTGGAACAGTTGACGAAAGAAAGCATCGAAAAAGAACTGACGACCCTCGTCAAAAAACGTTTAGTCGATGAACAAGTAGCGAAACGTGTGCCAATTGATTCCATCTTATGGTTTTATGAATCTACCCTTGGCCGATCACTGATCGAACATCCAGAAAAAGTGAAACGCGAACAACCATTTTCAATGCTTCTACAAGCAGAAAAGGTATTCGATCACTACCCGAATGAAGACGATGAATTATTGATCCATGGGATCGTCGATGGATATCTTGATTTGGGGGAGTATGTGCAGCTTTATGATTTCAAGACTGATTTTATTTTACATCCTGAAAACCCAGAGGAAATCACTAAGGTCATCAGCAAATACCGCGGGCAATTGAACTTATACCAACGGGCATTGAGTGAAGCGTTGAATAAACCCGTTCAAGATGTCTTTTTGGTTTTGTTACAGGCGAAGAAAATAATAAATCTTAATAAAGAATAAGAAGTGAGCAAACTGGACTTACACTTTGTAAGTAATATGCTATACTCATGAAAAGAGGTGAGTAAGATGGAGCTAACACAGACAGAATTCATTCTGTGTCCCAAATTTGAAAAAACATTCTCGATTTTAGGGAAAAAATGGAATGGATTGATTATCGATGTATTACTCGAAAATGGTCCGCAGCGCTTTGTTGATCTCTCTGCAAAAATCCCGATGGTCAGTGACCGTGTCTTGGTCGAACGATTAAAAGAGCTTGAAAAAGAAAAGATCGTTACCCGTAATTTTTCGTGTAATGAATCCAGTCGTTCAGAATATATGCTGACAGAAAAAGGGGCAGATCTACAAAAAGCGATGGTCCAGTTGCAGCTTTGGAGTGAGAAATGGGTCACACCCGAAGAATGCAGTTGATTTTGCATCAAAAATCTTGTACACTAGTTTTTAGTTGAATAGACAAAAAGAATGTTGACGAAAAAGAGTAGTTTGGCTAAACCAGTATAGGGAGATCTGTCATGGACTGAAAGCAGATTCTGTGTTTGAAAAATGAAGTTCACTTTCCGAGTTCGTCTGAGAGATTTTTCAGACCGGCAGTATGTCTGTCGTTATTAAAATGAGTGTACGATCTCGTTGGGATCGTAAATTAGGATGGTAACGCGAAGACCTCGTTCCTTGATAGGAATGAGGTCTTTTTTGTAGTTGAATTTAAAGGAGGAAATCGCATGTCTTTACAAGCACAACTCGAAAGCTTGAAAGAAGCAACGATCGTCAAGATCAAGCAGGCGCAGGATTTGAAAGAACTAAATCAAATCCGTGTCGAAACATTAGGGAAAAAAGGACCGATTACTGAGGTCTTACGTGGAATGAAAGATCTAAGTTCCGAAGAGCGTCCGAAAGTGGGAAGCTTTGCCAATGAGATCCGTGATCTATTGACACAAGAAATCGAAGAAAGAAAAGCAGTCTTGGAAACCGCCGCAATGAATGAAGCATTAGAAAAAGAAACCATCGATGTAACGCTTCCAGGTAGCTCAGTCAAACAAGGTACACGCCATATCTTGACGCAGATCATGGAAGAAATCGAAGATATTTTTATCGGTATGGGGTATCAAATCGTTGAAGGATATGAAGTCGAGTCAGACCACTATAACTTTGAACGAATGAATTTACCAAAAGACCATCCGGCACGTGATATGCAAGATACTTTTTATATCTCAGAAGAAATCTTGATCCGTACGCATACGTCGCCTGTGCAAGCACGTACCATGGAAAAACATGATTTTTCAAAAGGTGCGCTACGCATGATCTCACCAGGAAAAGTTTTCCGACGTGATACTGATGATGCAACACACAGCCATCAATTCCATCAAATCGAAGGATTGGTGATCGACAAGAACGTGACGATGGGTGATCTAAAAGGAACACTTGAAGTCGTGATGAAGAAAATGTTTGGTGAAGATCGCCAGATCCGTTTACGCCCAAGCTACTTCCCATTTACAGAACCATCTGTTGAAGTCGATGTCAGCTGTTTCAAATGCGGTGGTTCAGGCTGTAACGTCTGCAAACACACAGGTTGGATCGAGATCTTAGGTGCTGGTATGGTTCATCCAAATGTCTTGGAAATGTCAGGGATCGATCCTGAAGAATACTCCGGATTTGCTTTTGGACTTGGCCCAGATCGTGTCGCAATGTTACGTTATGGGGTCAACGATATTCGTAATTTCTATCAAAATGACTTGCGCTTCTTAAGTCAGTTCAAGGGGGAGTAAAAGAATGTTAGTATCATATAAATGGCTGAATCAATACGTTGATTTATCAAATGTGACACCGCAAGAACTTGCAGACAAAATGTCAGTCACAGGAATCGAAGTCGAAGGTGTAACTGTACCTGAAGAAGGCTTGAAGAAAATCGTTGTCGGAGAAGTGAAGGAATGTATTCCACATCCTGATTCGGATCATCTATCGATCTGTCAAGTCGACATTGGCGAAGAAGAATTATCACAAATCGTTTGTGGCGCACCAAATGTCAAAGCAGGAATCAAAGTCATCGTGGCTTTACCAAATTCACGGATTGCGGGCAATGTCAAAATCAAAAAAGGCAAGATGCGTGGACAAGTCTCGAATGGGATGATCTGTGCCTTACAAGAAATCGGTTATTCTGACAGTGTCGTACCGAAAGAATATTCAGAAGGCATCTACTATTTGCCACAAGAAGCGGTCAATGGAGAACCAGTCTTTTCTTATCTAGATATGGACGATGCTATCATCGAACTATCGATCACACCTAACCGTGCCGACGCATTATCAATGAGAGGTGTGGCATATGAAGTTGGCGCGATCTACCGCCAAAAACCAACATTCAATGATGAAAAGTTAGTAGAAGTTGAACGTAAAGCTTCAGAGAAAATTGCGGTAAAAGTAGAAGACGAAGAATTGGTACCAGCATACCAAATCCGCATCATTGAAAACGTCAAGATCCAACCGAGTCCACAATGGTTACAAAATATCTTGATGAATGAAGGAATCCGACCAATCAATAACGTCGTTGATATCACAAACTATATCTTATTATTGTTCGGTCAACCGTTACATGCATTCGACTATGATAAGTTAGGTTCAGAAGAAATCGTGGTGCGTCATGCAGCAGAAGAAGAGAACATCGTGACGTTAGATGGCGAAACGCGTTCATTGACTTCAGAAGACTTGGTCATCACAAATGGACAAGTGCCAGTGGCTTTAGCTGGAGTAATGGGTGGACAAGACTCAGAGATTACGGAAACAACGACAACCGTTGCGTTAGAATCCGCTTTATTCGATCCCATCTTGATTCGCCGCACAGCCAAACGTTTCAATTTACGTAGTGAATCATCTGCGCGCTTTGAAAAAGGCATCAATAAAGGAACCGTCGGCGAAGCAAGCGATGTTGCAGCAGCGATGATCGTTGCTTTAGCAGGAGGAGAAGTGTTACAAGGAGCGGTCAAAGGTTCTGAGTATCAAGCAAAAGAAGTCGAAGTACAGATCACATTGAAGCGCATCAACCAGTACCTTGGCACAATCTTAAATGTCGCTGAAGTAAGTGAGATCTTTGAAGCATTAGGATTCGGCTATCACCTCGATGGAGAAACTTATACTGTTGTTGTACCTCCAAGACGTTGGGATATCCAGATCGAAGCAGACATCATCGAAGAAGTGGCACGTATTTATGGGTATGATCGTTTACCTTCAACGTTACCAAGCGGCGAAACAGTTGCAGGTAGTTTGACACAAGAACAAGCGACAACACGAAAGATCCGTACATTACTTGAAGGCAGTGGTCTAACTGAAGCCATTAGTTATGCACTGACAACGGAAGATAAATCACGTCAATTCGCTTTGAAAGAAACAGCCATCACTCGCTTGGATTGGCCGATGAGTGAAGACCGTTCTGTCTTACGTATGAACTTGATCAGTGGTCTTTTGGATAACGTCCAATATAACACGGCACGTAAAAATTCAGATGTCGCATTTTATGAAGTAGGTCGCGTCTTCTATCAAGAAAACGATCCATTGACTCATCTACCACAAGAAGTCACTCACGTAGCTCTTGCGGTGTCTGGCACATGGGAAGAGAAGAGTTGGCAAAGTAAGCCACAAGCGGTTGATTTCTTTACAGTAAAAGGAATATTAGAAAATGTATTCGAACAACTTTCCATCAATGAGGAAATCACTTATCAAGCGTTGACAACGATCGATGAACTTCACCCAGGTCGGACGGCGGCCATTTATTTAGGTGAAACAATGATCGGGTTTGTTGGCCAAGTGCATCCTATGACTGCTAAAGCTTACGATATTCCAGAAACTTATGTGGCAGAGTTTGATTTAGCCACAGTTGTGGAAGCATCACAAAAAGGCATCACTTTCCGACCAGTCACAAAATTCCCAAGTGTGACGCGTGACATTGCGATGTTAGTAGCTGAACAAGTGACGAATCAAGAAATCGTTCGCACAATCCAAGCAGCTGCTGGCCGATTCTTGACAAATGTCGAACTATTCGATGTCTACCAAGGAGCAAATATTGAAGCAGGGCATAAATCAGTCGCCTATACGTTAAGCTTTGAAAATCCCGAAGCAACGTTGACAGATGAAGAAATCAACCAAGCAATGAGCAAGGTTGAAAAGGCGTTGACAGAAACAGTTGATGCAAGTATTCGTTAAACCTTAATAATAGAAGAAAAAACTGGGACAAAAATCATTCAATGATTTTTGTTCCAGCTTTTTTGTGTGATTACTGATTGAAATAATTGATGCCCATTGCCGCTTTCACTTCAGAAAGTGTGGCTGCCGCAACTTTAGCCGCTTCTTCACTACCATGACGTAAGATATCCATCACGGCTTGTGGGTCCTTCGCCAATTCTTCACGACGTGCGCGGATCGGTGCGAACTCTGCTTCTAATACGTCGATCAAGTAACGCTTGATTTTCACGTCACCGAGTCCACCACGACGATAGTGGGCTTTCATCTCTTCGATTGCTTCTTTGTCTGTACCAAAAACATCTAAGTACGTAAAGACCATATTGCCTTCGACTTGTCCTGGATCTTGGACATGGATGTGATTTGGATCAGTATACATACTCATCACTTTTTTCTGTAAAACATCCACAGGGTCAGAAATGTAGATGCCATTTCCTAATGATTTACTCATTTTTCCGTTACCATCGATCCCAGGTAAACGACCCATTCCTTTAGGAGGGAAGACGGCTTTCGGTTCAACTAGTACTTCTCCATAAGTGTGATTGAAACTTTGGACGATCTCTTGCGTTTGTTCCAACATTGGTTTTTGGTCTTCACCAACTGGCACTAGATTCGCTTTGAACGCAGTGATGTCAGCAGCTTGTGAGACAGGGTAGATAAAGAAGCCTGTTGGGACACTTTCGCCAAATTTCTTTTGCTCGATCTCCGTTTTAACAGTCGGGTTACGACGCACACGACCAATACTTACTAAGTTTAAGTAATACATTGTCAACTCAGCTAATTCAGGGATTTGCGACTGGATAAACAATGTTGATTTGGCAGGATCTAAACCAACCGATAAGTAATCTAAAGCAACTTCTAATACATTGGAAGACACTTTTTCAGGGTCTTTCGCATTGTCAGTCAAGGCTTGCATATCTGCGATCATTACGAACAACTGATTGTTCTCATCCGCTTGCATTTCTACACGTTTTTTCAAAGACCCGACATAATGGCCTAAGTGTAGTTTGCCAGTAGGACGGTCTCCTGTTAAAATAATATTTTTCAAAAAAGAACACCTCTTTGTAATTTCTAAGACTAATACTTAATATCTTACCGTTTTTTTGCAGAATTAACAACAGGATAAACCGAAAATCATTGAAAAAATCAGTCAGGAAATCGTTATTTATACAAATGGTAAAAGAAAACGGACAAAGGAATTTTCTTGGAAACTTTACAAGTTGCTTCGCTTTCGGATATAATGTGTTCTATTATATATCTTTAAATGAAATCTTACTAAATAATAATGGGAGTGTAATGTTATGACAATGATTAAATTTGATAGCGTGGAAAAGTATTACGGCAAATTCCATGCGTTGAAAAACATCAATCTTGAGTTTGAAAAAGGGGAAGTTGTCGTTGTCATTGGTCCATCAGGATCAGGAAAAAGTACGATGCTTCGCTGTATCAACGGCTTAGAAACAATCACTTCAGGAAAGCTTTTGATCAATGATGTCGATATTCGCGATAAAAACACAAAATTGACGGAGATTAGAAAAAATGTCGGAATGGTCTTTCAACATTTTAATCTTTACCCCAATAAAACAGTTTTAGAAAACATCACATTGGCACCAATCAAAGTATTAAAACAAGATGAGGCAACTGCTGTAAAAAATGCGGAAAAGTTTTTAAAGACAGTCAATATGCTAGATAAAAAAGATTCCTATCCTTCCATGTTATCTGGTGGACAACAACAGCGTGTAGCGATTGCTCGCGGCTTAGCGATGAATCCCGAAATGCTGTTATTTGACGAGCCAACATCTGCCTTGGACCCAGAGATGATCGGTGATGTATTGGACGTAATGAAAAAATTGGCAAGAGATGGCATGTCAATGATCGTGGTCACACACGAAATGGGCTTTGCGAAAGAAGTGGCAGACCGTGTTATTTTTATGGCGGACGGACAAGTATTAGAAGATAGTCGCGATGTACGCAATTTCTTCGATGATCCAAAAGAGGAACGTGCAAAACAATTTATCAGTAAAGTAATCAATCATTGATAGGAGGAACGATATGCGTAAGACAACATTCACTCGTTTATTATTTCTTTTTGGGCTAGTATTTCTAGTATTGAGCGGCTGTAAAGGTAGCAGTTTGGTAGAAAAAGATATTTTGACTCGTAGTAAAGAAACGAACGAGATCATTTGGGGTGTCAAATACGATACACGATTGTTTGGGATGATGGATATCGAAAGCCGCACTGTTCAAGGGTTTGATATCGATATCGCCAAAGCAATCACGAAGAAGATTTTAGGAGAGGACGGAAAAGCAGAGTTTGTCGAAGTCACTTCTAAAACAAGAATCCCATTATTAAAAAATGGGAATATCGATGCCATCATTGCGACGATGACGATTACCGAAGAACGTAAAAAGCAAGTCGATTTCTCTTCAGTTTATTTTGACGCCGGACAATCATTGCTCGTTGAAAAGGGTAGTCCCATCAAAAGTGTGGAGGATTTAAACGCTGAAACGACTGTTCTAGCGGTAAAAGGCTCGACTTCAGCTGCCAACATCAGAGAACATGCACCTGATGCGCGGATCTTGGAGTTAGAGAACTATGCAGAAGCATTTACTGCCTTACAATCGGGGCAAGGTGCTGCCATGACGACAGACAATGCGATCTTACTCGGAATGGCAGCGGAGAACCCTAGCTATGAATTAGCAGGTGGAACATTTACCAAAGAGCCTTATGGTATTGCAATCAACAAAGGACAAGAAAATTTCTTAGATGCAGTCAACCAAGCATTAGCGGAAATGGTTGAAGACGGCACCTACGATAAGATTTATGAAAAATGGTTCCCAGATACGACTCAGGGAAAAATTGATTAAGGAGGGAATACAATGAGTGAATTGATACAAACTTATGGGCCAGCCTTCCTTGATGGATTTAAAGTAACGATCCTATCAAGTGTCTTGGCACTTTTATTCAGTTTGATCATCGGAACGTTGATGGCGATTTTTCAATTGTCACACAATAAATGGATTCGTGGTTTAGCGAAAGCCTATGTTGAATTTTTTAGGAATATCCCGTTATTGATCATCGTGATGTTCTTCTATGTCGTATTACCACTTTATTGGATCAGCTTTGATGGTTTTCAAGCAGGAACGATCGGGCTGACGATCTATACTTCCGCATTTATTGCAGAAACCGTTCGTTCGGGCATCCAAACTGTGCCAAAAGGTCAAATGGAGGCTGGTCTTTCATCAGGATTTACTTACTCAGAGACGATGCGTTACATCGTATTGCCACAGGCATTTAAAATCGTTATCCCACCATTAGGCAATCAATTTATCAATTTGGTCAAAAATTCATCGATTTTAGCAATTGTTGCTGGTTTGGATATCATGTATCAAGGGGATTTGATCGCTAGTGAAACTTTCAACACGTTTGATACCTATATCATCGTCGGTTTATTTTACTTGATCATTACCTTACCATTGTCTTATTTGATGGTTTATCTTGAGAAAAAATGGGCAGTTCGTTCATAGAAAGGAGAATCTCAATGGATTTTAGTGGTGCATTTTCATGGATGAATATTCGCTTTTTACTGGAAGGACTAAAAGTAACGATCGAAGTTTCGCTCTTCTCCATCATTTTTAGTTTTCTGATCGGTGGGCTGACAGGTGTTCTTCGTTTTGCGAGTATTCCTTATTTATCAAAAATAGTAGGTTTGATTATCGACATCATTCGTAATCTGCCATTATTGCTGATCATCTTTTTCACTTATTTTGCTTTACCGCAAATCGGTATCCAAATGAACATCTTTTGGTCAGCAGTTGCAGCATTGACGATTTTTGAATCTGCCATGTTATCAGAGATTTTCCGTGCAGGTTTGAATGCTGTGCCGAAAGGTCAGATGGAAGCAGGGCTTTCCACGGGATTAAGCTATGTGGAAACGATGCGTACGATCATCATGCCGCAAGCATTTAAGTCAATGATCCCTGCTATCGTCAGTCAGTTGATCTCGTTGATCAAAGACACTTCTTTAGCGGTGATCATCTCGTTGCCAGAATTGACACACCAAGCGCGGATCGTCTACGGTCAAAATACCAATTATGTCTTACCAATGTTCGTTATGATGACTTTCATGTATTTTGTCGTATGTTACGCACTTTCTTTACTTTCTTCTTACCTAGAAAAAAGAAAGTATAGTTATTAGTAGAAAAAATCGTATTTTAAATGGGAATTAAGAAGGAATCCACGAAATTTTTTTAAAAATTTTTTGTGGATTCCTTCTTACGTTATCCAAAAAATCCATCGGGACACGTGTTGAGTCGTCATGTGGAAAAAGAGCAGGAAAGCAGATTGTAGGACTTGATAAATCACGTCAAAAAGTCCACAATATAGAAGGTAGAATTTTTTTGAAAAAGGATGATTCGATTGACAGATAAACGTCCGATCGGTTTTATTGATTCAGGAGTTGGCGGTCTTACAGTCGTCAAAGAAGCATTGAAGCAATTGCCGAATGAAAACATATTATACGTTGGCGATACCGCGCGCTGTCCATATGGACCAAGACCAGCAGAGCAAGTGATCGCTTATACATGGGAAATGACGAATTATTTAGTTGAAAAAGGCATAAAGATGCTTGTGATTGCCTGTAATACGGCAACTGCGGTCGCATTAGAAGAAATCAAAGCAACACTCTCGATTCCAGTGATCGGTGTGATTTTGCCAGGAACGAGAGCGGCAGTCAAACAAACGAAAAATCACCGAGTAGGGGTGATTGGAACAATTGGAACCGTCAAAAGTGCCGCTTACGAGACGGCCTTGCTGGATAAAGCACCCGAACTGAAAGTCACCAGCTTGGCGTGTCCAAAGTTTGTGTCAGTCGTAGAAAGTAAAGAATACCGATCATCAGTCGCTAAAAAAATCGTGGCCCAAACTTTAGCTCCATTAGAATTAAAAGGGATCGACACCTTGATTTTAGGTTGCACCCATTATCCACTCCTTCGCCCGATCATTCAGAATGTTATGGGGGATAAAGTCATGCTAATCGATTCAGGAGCAGAAACGATTGGCGAAGTTTCGATGTTACTTGACTATTTTGAAATCAGTAATTCACCACAAAATGGCCGAACGCTTTGTCAGTTTTATACGACAGGATCAGCTAAAATGTTCCATGAGATTGCCCAAGATTGGTTAGGATTAAAAGAACTGATCGTTGAATCGATTGATTTAGGAGGAAAAGAGCAATGATGCGCCATGACGGAAGAAATGTCCAAGATTTACGTAAAATCACGATTGAAACAAATGTGCTGAAGCATCCAGAAGGATCAGTTTTGATCAGCTTTGGCGATACGAAAGTGATTTGTGCGGCAACGGTTGAAGAGACAGTCCCCCCGTTTTTAAAAGGGACTGGTAAAGGATGGGTGACAGCAGAATACAGTATGTTGCCCCGCGCCACGAATACGAGAAATCGTCGTGAAAGCAGCAAAGGTAAGTTAAGTGGACGGACGATGGAGATCCAACGTTTGATCGGTCGTTCGTTGCGTGCGGTCGTCGATCTCGAGAAACTTGGTGAACGCAGTATCATCGTTGATTGTGACGTGATCCAAGCAGACGGTGGCACCCGAACAGCAAGTATTACCGGTGCATTTGTGGCTTTAAGATTAGCTATCGAAAAATTATTACAGAAAAAAGTGTTAGCGAATGATCCAATCAAAGAACATTTAGCCGCCATCAGTGTAGGGATTTTAGCTGATGGGACATGTGTGACTGATTTGGATTATCACGAAGACGTTGCAGCAGAAGTCGATATGAACTTAGTGATGACGGAATCGGGCAAATTTGTGGAAATCCAAGGGACAGGCGAAGAAGCTACCTTTGATGGTGAACAATTGAACGAAATGCTTGTTTATGGCAAAACAGCGATCGAATCACTGATTTTTGAACAAAAAAATGTTTTGTTGAGTGAATGGTCAGACACTACGCCTGAACCGACAGAAAAAACGATTGTGATTGCTACTCGAAATGCAGGCAAAGCAGAAGAATTCCGTACCTTATTTGCGAAAGAAGGCTATACAGTCAAAACATTGTTTGATTATCCTGAGATACCTGATGTCGAAGAAACAGGTACAACATTCGAAGAAAACGCTCGGTTAAAAGCAGAAACGATTGCTCAAGTATTGAACCAGCCAGTATTGGCGGATGACTCTGGCCTGAAAGTCGATGTGTTAGGTGGTAGACCAGGAGTTTATTCTGCCCGTTTTGCTGGCGAACATAAGAGTGATGCGGCAAATAACGCAAAATTACTTTTTGAATTAACCGATGTAGCTGATGAAGAACGCACCGCACAATTTCATTGTACGTTGGTTTTCGCTGAGCCAAATAAAGAAAGTTTAGTAGTGGAAGCAGAGTGGCCTGGACGAATTGGTCGGATACCTAAAGGCGAAAATGGTTTTGGCTATGACCCTTTGTTCATTCCTGATGGGTACACTCAAACAGCGGCAGAAATCTCAAGTGAAGAAAAAAATAACCACAGTCACCGAGGCTTGGCTATGGCAAAACTAAGCCAAGTTTGGCAGGGATGGTTGGAAGGAGTGGAGTAGATGCGCTATTTAGTCGTTAGTGACAACCATGGGGATCGAGCAATCATCAAAGAATTGCTGACCCAGTATCAAAATCAAGTTGATTATTTCTTTCATTGTGGCGATTCAGAACTTGACGCAACAGATGAAGTTTGGGAAACTTATCTCGGTGTACAAGGCAATTGTGATTTCGGCACAGACTTTGAGACCAAACGAGTTGTAGATACTGGGCTTGATCGGGTATATATGACGCACGGCCATTTATCGAATGTCCGCTTTGGTTTGACTCAGTTAGCCCTTGAAGCAAAAGAGCAACAAGCAACGATTGCTCTTTTTGGGCACACCCATCAACTAGGGTGTGAATTTGAAGAAGGTATCTTGTTCTTAAATCCAGGAAGCATTTCCCAACCTCGAGGAATGATCCAAATCCCAGCTTACGCAATCATTGAGAGTACGAAAGAGACACTTGCTGTCCAATACTATAATCGATCACACAAAAAAATCGATAACATGGCATTTGAATATAAACGCTGACAAACAAACTCTAATTTTTGCTAAAAAAAGAAATGTTTGTATAGATTTTGCATCCGTTTTCGGTAAAATAGAGATATTGAAAGAATTTGAAATGGAGGGCCAATACATGATTGGACCAATTGTAAGAGAGTTATTACTGCAAAATCAAGAGACATTTTTGGTTCCAGCAGAAAACGTGGCAAATGTTATGTATCAACATCCGTTATCGCATGGACTATTAGTTTTATCGAAAGTTGGCTACACTAAAATCCCTGTCTTAGGGAAAGATGATCGCTTTGTTGGTCTAGTCAGTCTGTCGAATGTTGTCAATAAGATGATGGACCTACAAACAATCAGTATGGAACCATTAGAAGGCCTAACAGTTGCTGATGTAATGGAAACCGATGTACCAACCATTGATGAAAATTGGGAACTAGAAGAAGTTCTTCATTTACTAGTGGATGCTTCGTTCTTGCCAGTTGTCACAGAGGATAAAGTGTTCAAAGGAATCATCACACGAAAAGAGTTATTGAAAGCAGTCAATTACATGGTACACGAATTAGAACGTCAAAATATTGTATCACCAAAAATAGATGTAGATGATTTAAGAGAAAGAATCGATATCGTTAGTTAAAGGTAATTGATCCTACTCACAAAATAGAAAGACATAAAACAAATGAAGCGACGCCTAAAAGTTAGATTATATTTCTAACTTCTGGACGTCGCTTCATTTGAAGTATTAAGGAATGGCACGAGTGGGAATAAAGTTTGTCCTGAGAATCAAATAATTTAGTCATTTTAGACATTTTTCTAATGATTAAAAAAAGAGGTCAAACCTAAACACTTCTGTTCATTCGGTTTTAGATGGTAGGAGAGGGCTAATGTCCCACTCCCAGCGTAGACACTACATAAACTATTTCAACACGATCGGTGTATTTGGGATGCTGTAACCGGCAGCTGTCAGTTCTTTGACATATGAACTCAAAAATTCTTCTTTCAATTCGAACTGTTTACCATTTAAAACGTAACAAATTGTCCGAATCGCAAAGTTACTGTTGCCGATATCGACCAATCCAAAGATCGATGGCTCAGTTTGTAATTCCTCTTCGTATTTTACAGCTAACGTTTCATTAACTTTTTGAATGATCTCATAGATCTTATCATAGCCTTCTTCCGGAACGATCCGAATATCAAGAACGACTTGCATATTGGAACGAGAAAGGTTACTGATCGTTGTGATACTACGGTTTGGAATGAAGTGGACGGTACCGTCAACACCTTTGAGTTGCAGTGTCCGGATACCAACGGATACCACGGTTCCTTCGATCGTAAGATTCGTTAATTTGACATAGTCGCCAACGTCCATTTGTTGTTCCATGATAATAAAGAAGCCAGTGATCACATCACTCATAAAGCCTTGTGCGCCTAAACCGATGGCTACTCCGGCAATCCCTGCTCCGGCTAATAGTGAACCAATCGGCACACCGATCACGGATAGGATGGCATAAATAAAGAAAAAGCCAATCGTATAATTGAAAATGGTATTTAAAAGACTTTGTAACGTTTTTAAGCGGCTACCGTTAAGAACGGTTTTTTTTGAATATTGTTTAAAAGATTTGTCGATCAAGTATTTACCGATTCGATTAATGAGGCCAAAAAGAATAATCAAAAAAATAAGGAATAATCCTTTTTGGATCATTGTAGAAAAAATCCCATCCCAATCAATATTATTCCAAAAACGTTGGAACGCATTGAGTTGACTAACCGCTTGATCAGTCAAATTTTCTCCAGTTGAGCTTGTTGTTTCTGCTGTTGCAATGAATGAAAACATAAAATCCCCTTTTCTAATTAGTCTCTTTTGTATTGTAACAAGAACAGCATAAAAATCAAAATAAATCATTAGATAAGCTACCAATCACACTTGCAATAACAAGTGGTTAAAATAAACGATGACAAATGGGAGAGATAGTGCTAAAATATTTCAAAACTGACGATTGGTGGTATGAACATGCAAATAGATTGGGATAACTTAGGATTTTCTTACATCAAAACACCTTGGCGCTACGTTGCCAAATGGAAAGATGGAGAGTGGGAAAAAGGCGAAGTGACCGAGGATAATTATCTGTCACTTCATGAAGGATCGCCCGCACTTCACTATGGCCAACAGTGCTTTGAAGGATTAAAGGCTTATCGCAGAAAAGATGGAAAGGTCAATTTATTCCGTCCAGAGCAAAACAGTCGTCGCTTGAACCAGAGTGCCAGACGTTTATTGATGCCCATGGTTCCAGAAAAAATGTTTGTTGATGCAGTGAAAGAAGTCGTAAAAGCAAATGAAGCCTTTGTGCCACCTTATGGTTCAGGAGCAACGTTGTATTTACGGCCTTTCCTGATCGGGGTTGGAGAAAACATTGGTGTTCATCCAGCGCCTGAGTATTTGTTTGTTGTTTTCTGTACGCCTGTAGGAGCCTATTTCAAAGGTGGATTGAAACCAACGAACTTTATCGTTTCTGACTATGACCGAGCGGCACCTAATGGAACAGGAGCTGCCAAAGTAGGAGGTAACTACGCAGCAAGTCTATTACCGGGGACTGAAGCGAAAGAATTAAATTATTCAGATTGCGTTTACCTAGATCCAGCGACGCACACAAAAATTGAAGAAGTCGGCGCGGCGAATTTCTTTGGTATCACTAAAGACAACCAGTTCATCACACCGCAATCGCCTTCGATTTTACCAAGTATTACGAAGTATTCCTTGTTGCAGATTGCGGAAGAACGTTTGGGGCTTAAAGCAGTTGAGGGAGACATCTACATCGATCAACTTGATCAATTTGCAGAAGCAGGTGCGTGTGGAACCGCAGCGGTGATTTCACCGATTGGTGGAATCTACTATAAAAATGATTTACATGTCTTTTACAGTGAGACAGAAGTAGGACCAGTAACTAAGCGTTTATATGATGAATTGACGGGTATCCAGTTTGGGGATATCGAAGCACCAGAAGGTTGGATCGAAGTCGTCGAATAATGACTGGCTTTAAAAATAACTACAAAAAAATCAGCTCTCACATTGGAGGGCTGATTTTTTATTGGATCAAGATAAGTGAACACCTTTATCTACGTAAATGATATCACCGATGATCCCGCTAGATAGGGGGCTGATCAAGAAAGCACAAGTATTTCCGACTTCTTCGATCGTCACACCTTGTTGATCGGGGGTGCGTGATTCGGATAACTCGATCAATTTTTGGTAATCCTTCACACCAGTAACTGCTAACGTTTTGATCGCACCAGCAGAGATCCCATTGACACGGATTCCTTTAGGTGAGAATTCAGCGGCTAAGTAGCGAATGGCAGCTTCTAGTGAAGCTTTTGCGATTCCCATCATATTATAATTAGGGATCGCTCGTTGTGAACCAAGATAAGACATACTTACGATGCCGCTGTTGGGAGCTAAGTATTTTTGGGCATACTTCGATACAGCGATCAATGAATAGCTGCTGATGTCTTGTGCTAATTGATAACCCTCTCTTGAAATATCAGAAACGTTACCTGAAAGCTCTTCTTTGTTGGCATAAGCAACAGCATGGACCAAACCATGGATTTCACCGGCATATTCACCAATCGTATCCATCGCTTTTTCGATGCTCTCATCGCTAGCAACATCACACTCTACAGTGAAGGCATCTTCACCGACTAATTTGACTAGCGATTTTTTCATACGTTCATTTTGGTACGTATAGATGATCTCAGCGCCTTGTTGCATCATTGCTTCTGCACAACCCCAAGCAATACTGCGTTTATTCGCAACACCCATGATCACGATTTTTTTTCCTTCTAAAAAAGACATATAGACACTCCTTTGATTCAATAAAAGTTTTGTTTGACGATAATATAAGTGCAAAAAAATAACTTCTTGATTTCTTATTATTCAGTAAAATGCTTTGATTGTCAAACTATTTTTTTGATGAATAAAAAATGATTGCCAAATAATCAAGAATATGATACTTTGATAATCAAAGTATTAATTACGGCAATTGCCCGAAAGAAGGAGTAAACTATGTCATACGCATTATCAGCAACGGAAGTAATGGATCTTATTCCAAACCGTTACCCAATTTGTTACATCGATTACGTGGATTCGATCGATTCAGGAAAGAAGATCATTGCAACAAAAAATGTAACGATCAATGAAGATTTTTTCCAAGGTCATTTCCCTGACAATCCTGTCATGCCCGGAGCGTTGATCCTAGAAACCCTTGCACAAGCAGGTTCGATCTTGATTTTAAAATCAGAAGAGTTCCTAGGGAAACGTGCGTATATCGGTGGGATCAACAAAGCAAAATTCCGTCAAAAAGTCGTTCCTGGGGATGTGATGAAGTGTCATTTTGAGATCATCAAAATGAAAGGACCTGTAGGGACTGCGATTTCTGAAGCTTTTGTTGACGATAAAAAAGTGTGTGAATGTGAATTTACATTTATCGTCAATGAGCAAGCATAAAGATAAAAATAAACTTTAGGAACCCATAGAGAGGTTCTAAAAATATCAATAGATATGGCAATAGGGGAGTGGAAAGTAGCTTTCCGCAAAAAAGAATCATCTTCTGAATAGTTTTCTATTCTTAGATGATCTTTTTTTGTCTATTTAAGACTGTTTTGAAAATGTTAAGTTTTACTAAAGATGAAAATAAAAAAATTATTTTTTAGCGAAAATATAAAAAATAGTTGTAAAGTCCCAGCCATCAAAAGTTTTTTTAGTAAAAAAGGGAGTGGGACATTCGTTCATCTCACCCACCTATAACCGAATAAACGGCGGGAACAAAAGTAACCTCTTCGAAAAATAAGGCGCCATCCACAAAAATTTGAAAAACAATTTTCGTGGATGGCGCCTTATTTCTCTAGGCTGAACACTTCTGTCACGACCTCAAAGTGATCAAATGTGTGTTTATTTTGCTTCCTGTAAGATGTTGATTTTTTCGATCTTCACATCTTCTTTTGGCTTATCTGAGCTATCTGTTTCGACAGCAGCGATCGCATCAACGACGTCCATACCTTCAACGACTTGACCAAAGACAGTGTATTCACCATCTAAGCTAGGGTAGCCGCCATTTTTATAAGCGTCAATGATAGCTTGTGGGTAATCATCTTTCAATAAACCATCATGCATGTCATCAGAGTTTTGTACGATGAAGAATTGGCTGCCATTACTATTCGGGTCTTGTGTACGAGCCATTGAAAGGGCGCCGCGGATGTTATACAGTTGGTTTGAGATCTCCGTTTCGAAACCTTCTCCCCAAATACTTTCTCCGCCAGTTCCGTTCCCTTCAGGATCGCCACCTTGGATCATAAAGTCTTGGATGACACGATGGAAAGTGACGCCATCGTAATAGCCATCTTTAGCATGAGTCATAAAGTTCTCCACAGCTTTTGGTGCAAGCTCTGGGAATAGTTTGATCTTGATCGTTCCTTTAGTTGTGACCATTTCAACTAGATCTTCGTTATCAGCGACTTCTGTATTCAATTGAGGTAACTCTAAAGAATTTAAATCGATGCTTTCTACAGTGCTAGTCTCTGTTGTTTTTTCTGTAGATTCTTTTGTACTTGAAGACGCGGTATCTGAACCGTTCGACGTACAACCAGCTGCAAATAATAGCGTTGCAGCCATACTCATAGTTAAAAATAATTTTTTGTGTTTCATAAGTAATTCCTTTCTTTTTTAGTTCGTTGTTATCTTTAATGATAGCAAATTATCAGATAAATACCTACACTTTTTCGAACAATAAGCGAAATTATTTAATAAATAGCAAAAGGTGTAGACCATTTGAAAGCGGTTTGTTATAATGTAAGTGGATACAAAAACGCACATCCAGGAGGGTATCAACACATGGGAAAATTAGGAATTTCAATTTATCCAGAACGTTCAACGTTTGAAAAGGACAAAGAATATTTAGATTTAGCACATAAATACGGATTTAAACGTGTATTCACAAGTTTATTACAAATTGCAGACGATAAAGAAAAAGTCTTAGCAGACTTTAAAAAGGTAGTCGATTATGCCAATCAATTAGAGATGGAAGTCATGGTGGATATCAATCCAGCTTTATTTGAACAGTTAGAGATCTCTTATGATGATCTATCGTTCTTTGATGAGATGGGCGCTGACGGCATTCGTCTTGATATTGGATTTACTGGAGCTGAAGAAGCAAAAATGACTCGCAATCCATACAATATCAAAATTGAGATCAACATGAGTTCAGGCACGAATTATGTTGACAATATCATGAGCTATTCGCCGAACACAGATAACTTACTAGGTTCACATAACTTTTACCCTCATCGTTATTCTGGTTTAGGATATGATCATTTTGTCGCTTGTTCGGAGAAATTCCGCAAATATAATTTGAATACGATGGCATTCGTAAATTCACAAACAGCCGACTTTGGCCCATGGCCGACACAAGACGGACTTTGTTCACTAGAAGACCATCGTGATCTTGAAATCGCGACGCAAGTCAAACACTTGATGTTGACAGGTTTGATCGATGATATCTCAGTAGGAAATGCTTATGCGAGTGAAGAGGAATTACGCGCAATGTCTGAAGCCTTCTTTGCAAGTTATCCTACATTAAAAGTGGATGTTGCAGACGATATCACAGAAGACGAACGTATTTGTCTATTCGACAATCTTCATAGTTATCGTGGAGATCGCTCAGAGTATATCTTGCGTTCCACGATGACACGCATCTATTACAAAGACAAACCATTCCCAGCGCATAATACGAAAGATATGACCCGTGGGGATGTATTGATCGATAACGTTGGTTATGGTCAATATAAAGGCGAAACACAAATTGCTTTAAAGGAAATGAAAAATGATGGGCGAGTGAATATCGTCGGACGTATCTCAGACGATGAGTTATTCTTACTTGATTTCTTGAAACCATGGTCAAACTTCAAGTTGATTGAAAGTAAATAATTATACAATTAAATATTGAAAAGACCCGTAAAGCTTTGATCGCTTTACGGGTCTTTCAATGACGATTATTATTTATTCTAGATTGCATCACACGTCCTCTTTGTTTATACTAATTTTAGACAGTACATCAATGTAAAAGCAAGGAAGGTATAAGATGAAACTTTGGATCAAAATTTTAATCGGCGTGACATTACTCGTGACAGTCGTATTAGTCTTTGCGGGTAATTATTTTTATAACTATGCCGTTGTTCCTTCAGAAAAAGACTTTTTAGAAGGCGATACTCCTGGCACAACAAAAACAAATGAAGAATCGAGTGCACAATCTTGGTTTGCGAATCCTGACAATCGTAAAGAGTGGCAACAGATATCTACGGATGGGTTGAAGCTATCAGCCATTTATCTACCAGCAACAGACAGTCATAAGACGGCGATTGTGGCTCATGGATATATGGGCAATGCAGAAACGATGGCAAATTACGCAAAGATGTTCCATGATCTTGGCTATAACGTATTAGTACCTGATGCGCGTGGACACGGAAAAAGTGAAGGGGATTATATCGGCTTTGGCTGGCACGAACGGAAAGATTATGTGAAATGGATCGATCAAGTGCTTGAAACAAACGGTCAATCGGAAGAAATCGTTCTATACGGTATTAGTATGGGGGCAGCGACGGTGATGATGACTAGCGGAGAATCACTGCCTACAAATGTTAAAGCGATCATCGAAGATTGCGGTTATTCCTCTGTTAACGAAGAATTGGCTTATCAGCTCAATGAATTATTTAGCTTACCGCCGTTCCCACTGATCCAAGTAACCAGCTTG
Source organism: Enterococcus pernyi (assembly GCF_045371165.1). Taxonomy (NCBI): domain Bacteria; kingdom Bacillati; phylum Bacillota; class Bacilli; order Lactobacillales; family Enterococcaceae; genus Enterococcus; species Enterococcus pernyi. The sequence goes on along the minus strand of NZ_JBIQDM010000017.1, from coordinate 9,851 downwards.
ATGACAAAAATCAGAGCCGGCTATTTCTTTGGGGAAGCTGATGCGATCAAACAATTAGAAAAAAACCAATTACCGATGCTGTTTATCCATGGGGATGCGGATACATTTGTTCCTTACGAAATGTTGGACAAAGTCTACCAAGCGACGAACGGACCAAAAGAAAAATATATCGTCCCAGGAGCAGAGCATGCCAAAGCATATTCGATTGATCCTGAGAATTATCAAAAGACTGTAAGTAGTTTCCTAGAAAAATATGTAAAATAACTGTTGTGACCAAAGTGTTTCTTAAAGAACTTTAAGAACTTTCTTGAAACTTTTGGTCACAACGTTTTATTTTGTCTCCATTCGTTCTTGCAGTAAAATAAAGAAAGAGTCAGGTATTTCCGTGAAACTTTCAGTTTAATGATGGACAAACGGGCCATTCACCGATAAAATAGACAGGACTTGTGTTTATTGTGGAAATTCAGGTAGTCAGTATAGTTAGAATAGATAAAAGGAAATAGGAGGACGATAATATGTCCATGTTTTTAGATCAAGTAACAATCGACGTGAAGGCTGGTAAAGGCGGAGACGGGATGGTTGCGTTTCGTAGAGAAAAATATGTACCTGATGGAGGACCGGCTGGTGGTGATGGCGGTCAAGGAGGCGATGTGATCTTAGTCGTTGATGAAGGCTTACGCACGTTGATGGACTTCCGTTTCAACCGTCACTTTAAGGCTCAGCCCGGTGAAAATGGCATGAGTAAAGGGATGCATGGACGTGGTTCTGATGATACGTATGTCAAAGTCCCTCAAGGAACAACTGTACGTGATGCAGAAACAGGGGCACTCTTAGGAGATTTGGTCGAAGATGGTCAGACTTTAGTAGTAGCAAAAGGTGGCCGCGGCGGTCGCGGAAATATCCGTTTTGCTTCTCCAAGAAACCCTGCGCCGGAAATTGCTGAAAACGGCGAACCCGGCCAAGAACGTAAAATCGAATTAGAATTAAAAGTACTAGCAGACGTAGGTCTCGTAGGTTTTCCTTCGGTTGGGAAATCGACCTTGCTTTCTGTGATCTCTTCGGCAAGACCAAAAATCGGGGCGTATCACTTTACTACCCTTGTACCAAATCTAGGGATGGTCACTACAAGTGACGGACGTAGTTTTGCGGCGGCGGATCTTCCAGGACTAATCGAAGGAGCTTCACAAGGCGTCGGATTAGGCACACAATTTTTGCGTCATATCGAACGTACTCGTGTCATTTTGCATGTGATCGATATGAGTGGAATGGAAGGGCGCGATCCTTACGAAGATTACTTGGCGATCAACCATGAGTTGTCTTCTCATAACTTGCGCTTGTTAGAGCGTCCACAGATCATTGTAGCAAATAAGATGGATATGCCGGATGCAGAAGAAAATCTAGTGAAATTCAAAGAACAACTAAATAAAAACAAAGAAGATGAATTTGCCGATGACATCCCAGTATTCCCAATCTCTGGTGTGACTCGTAAAGGACTGGATGCCTTACTGAATGCGACAGCTGATCTGTTGGAAGTAACACCAGAATTCCCATTATACGAGGAAGAGATCGAAGAAGAAACCGTTCATTATGGCTTCAATCCAGAAGGTCCTGAATTTACGATCGATCGTGAACCAGATGCGACATGGGTATTGTCAGGTGAGAAAATCGAGAAGTTGTTCCAAATGACTAACTTTGACCACGATGAAACGGTGATGCGTTTTGCTCGCCAATTACGTGGGATGGGTGTCGATGAAGCCTTGCGTGCCAGAGGTGCAAAAGATGGTGACTTGGTGCGTATTGGTGAGTTTGAGTTTGAATTTGTCGAATAATATTAGATACACCACATATTTAAGTGACTAGATAGCCGTTCAGTTCCAAGTAGTAAGGCAAAATTTGAGAAAATGATCGTTCATTTTTTTGGGTTTTGACTTACTCTCTTAGGAGCAGGCTTTCGTAGAACCTTTATCGGATTTGAGGAGTTGACGAATGTCAAACTCCTTTTTTTGTATACTGCGTTATTTTTTAAAGGTTTTCCCTTTTATTTTTGTTTATTCCAAGGTACACTAAAAGAAAATGAGAAAGAGGCGATCTCCATGAGCAAACGAGTGATCATATTGAATTTTGAGTTAGAAAGTCAAGCTTACCAAGCATTTTCCGAAATCAAGAAGCTTCACATGACGAGAGCGATCAAAGGCGAACAAATGGCGGTCATCAGCCATCAGTCTAATGGCGCCCATCAATTCAAAATCGAAGACTTCTTAGATTTTACTGGGAACAATAAATCCTCTAAAGGTGGTCTGATCGGAATGCTAGTTGGCGTTTTAGGTGGCCCATTAGGGATCTTGCTAGGATGGTTTGCGGGCGGAATGATCGGTGCGAGCCAAGATGCCAAGGAAATCAAAGATGCACAAACGGTGTTTGATTTTGTTGGAAATAAGATCGGCGAAGGCGCAACAGGTCTGATCTTGATCGCAGAAGAAGAGGACAACCGACCATTGAACCAACTTGTGATGATGGAATTAGGTGGAGAAATCACTCGATTGGATTATGAAGAAGTAGAACAAGACGTTCATGATGCAACTGAGGTAGAAAAACATGCAAAAGAAACAGCGCAGAAAAATTGGGATGAAAAGCACAAAAAGCCAACCGATAGCTCAGAGGATACTACGCCTTCTGAATAACGATAAAAAGAATGGATGTAAGAATAGTGGTACTTATTCACTCTTTTCATTTATAGGGACAGTCTTCTAAAAATTATCCTGCGAATTTCAGTTGATTGTCGGCTGATTTTACCCTAGAATTAATAAGAATGAATAGAAAGTTAGGTAAATTATGGAACTAGAATTTTTAGGTACAGGCGCAGGGGTTCCTGCTAAACATCGAAATGTCTCAAGTATCGCATTGAAACTTTTGGACGAGCGAAATGAGATTTGGTTGTTTGATTGTGGGGAAGGCACGCAAATGCAGATTCTACGAACAAATATCCGTCCAAGAAAAATAGAAAAAATATTTATCACTCATCTCCATGGGGATCATATTTTTGGTTTGCCAGGTTTAATCAGTAGTCGCTCTTTTCAGGGTGGCGAAACACCATTAGAAATCTATGGCCCTAAAGGAACGGAAGCATTTGTACGCAATGCGCTGACGATTTCTCAAACCAAACTAGGCTATCCCCTTGTTTTTATTGATTTATCAGAAGATCAAGCTATTTTTGAAGACGCACACTTTTCTGTGTATGCAAAAAAATTAAGCCATGGCATCGATAGCTACGGATATCGGATCGTTGAGCATGATCACAAAGGCGAATTACAAGTGGATAAGCTTAAAGAACTGAATATTCCAGCTGGTCCCATCTATGGAAAACTAAAAAAAGGGGAGACGGTCCAATTAGACAATGGCCAGCTCATCAATGGACGCGATTTTGTCGGTCCAGATAAAAAAGGACGAATCGTGACCATTTTAGGAGATACTCGAAAAACGACCAATTCTGTTATATTAGCAAAAAACGCAGATGTCTTGGTGCATGAAAGTACGTTTAATAAAAACGAGGCGAGAATGGCCCATAATTATTTCCATTCAACGACTCATCAAGCCGCAGAAGTGGCAAAAGAAGCAAATGTCCAAAGATTATTACTGACCCATATCAGTGCGAGATATCTAGGAAAAGCAACACAAGAACTTGAACAAGAAGCGCAAGAAATCTTTCCAAATACAAAAGTCATGAAAGATTTTGAGGTTGTGGATGTTCCGTTTCAAGAGGAGGAAAAAAGTTGAATTTAGAAAATAAAGTCGTTTTAGTCACTGGTGGCTCTGGTGGTTTAGGTGCACAAATCTGTTATGAAGCAGCAAAACAAGGAGCAATCGTTGTCACGTGTGCGAGAAGAATCCAACAAATCGGCGAAGTGAAGGCGGTTTGTCAAGAACTAAGTGGAAAACCAGCATACGCGTTTCAACTAGATGTTAGTAATCCTGACAGCGTAGATGAATTGTACGACAAGGTGATGACTGAGGTCGGTCGTGTTGATATCTTAGTCAATAATGCTGGATTTGGTATCTTTGAGGATTTCTTATCCTTTGACTTAGGAAAAGCCTACGATATGTTCGAAGTCAATGTCTTGGGGATGATGGTATTGACACAAAAATTTGCGATCGATATGGCAGAAAGACGTCAAGGACATATCATCAATGTGGCATCCATGGCAGGAAAAATGGCGACAGCTAAATCTACGATCTATTCTGCTACTAAATTTGCTGTTTTGGGCTTTTCAAATGCGTTACGTTTAGAGTTGAAGCCACTAGGAGTCGCGGTCACTACGGTAAATCCCGGACCAATCGAAACGGAATTTTTTGATAAGGCTGATCCAAGTGGTAGTTATTTGGAAAAAGTCGGTCATTTAGTTTTGGATTCAACTAAATTAGCACAAACGATCGTGCGAGCGATGAAGCATCCTAAACGTGAGATCAATCAGCCGGTATTGCTAGAAATCGCGTCTAAATTTTATGCACTTTTCCCAACCATTGGGGATTATTTTGCAGGTGGAATTTTTAATAAAAAGTAGGTGAAGTAAATGAAAAAGCAAGGTAGTGTGATCGTTGGTTTTTTACTTGTACTTGTCATTGTCGTGTTCGCTGTATTGAACAATCAAAATGTTCCTGTAAGCTTTGGATTTGCTTCTTTTAATGCGCCATTGATTCTAGTGATCATTGGTTCAGCATTGATTGGTGCATTGATTGTATTTTTAACAGCCTTTACGACACTATGGCAACAGAAGAAACAATTAAAACAATTAACAAAAGAATTAGCAGAGAACCAAGCAGATATCCAAAAGAAAATCGAAGAGGCGACAGAAGAACAACAAAGACAATTTCGAAATGAACGTGCGGAACTTGAAGCGGCCTATCAAGCAGAATTACAAGCAAAGCAAATACAGATCGAACAAATGCAAACACCTTCTGAATCACCTTCTCAAACACCAAAGCAAAGCGTCAATTACTTTGATTGATCATGGATAGCTGATGTTTTTTTGAAAGTAAATAGAATAAAGTGGTAGAAATCACTGTATCAAAAATCAAATAGAGGATTTATTACTCAATTTCTAAAAGGCAACCAAAGTAGGCAAACGAATCTGTTTTGTCTACTTTGGTTTATTTAAGTTGGAGATGTCAGAATCTAATCTTCTGAAATTCTTTTTTTTAGAGAAGACGTTTGCTATAATGACTAAGTTAGGGGTGAGTATGTGAGACGAGCAAATTTTGATTGGAAGGTCAATGAAACAACACCTTCTGAATCTTTTATCCAAATAATCAAACAACAAGGATTGTCTCCTCTGATCGGGCAATTGCTATGGCAAAGAGGATACCGAGAGGAAGAAAGTATCCATCGGTTTTTACATCCAAAAGAGCAAAAGTTGCATGATCCATATTTGATGTTTGATATGGACAAGGCAATCAGCCGTATCCAAGAAGCCGTGATCAATGGTGAACAAATCTTAGTTTACGGAGATTATGATGCAGATGGCATCACCAGTGCGACCGTCATGAAAGAAACGTTAGAATTGCTTGGTGCCCAAGTGGAAGTCTTTTTACCTAATCGATTTGAACATGGGTATGGACCTAATCTAACCGTTTATCAAGAGAAAATAGCCGCAGGGACTCAATTGATCGTGACTGTCGATAATGGGGTAGCTGGGCATGAAGCAATTGCTTATGCACAACAGCAGGGAGTAGATGTGATCGTGACAGATCATCATGAGTTGCCTAGTGAATTACCGGCGGCTTATGCAATCATCCATCCCCGCCATCCACAAGGCAATTATCCTTTTGGAGAATTAGCAGGTGTCGGTGTCGCGTTTAAAGTAGCGACCGCTTTGTTGGAAGAACCACCAGCAGAATTTTTAGATTTAGTCGCAATTGGCACAATCGCTGACCTTGTCTCTATGACTGATGAGAATCGGACGCTAGTGGCGTTAGGTTTAGAGGCAATTCGTCATACCGAGCGAGTAGGCTTACAGGCACTGTTTGCGAAAAGTAGTGTACGTACGAATGAAGCGGATGAAACGATGATCGGTTTTTCGATTGCCCCGCGCTTGAATGCCATCGGCCGGATGGGAGACCCTAATCCAGCAGTTGAATTACTAGCCACATTCGACGAAAGTCAAGCTCAGACATTAGCCGAGCAGTTACAAACGGTCAATGAAGAACGTAAAGCGATCGTTGAGCAAATCACCTCAGAAGCATTGGCGATGATCAATGAAGAGAACCAGATCCATTTATTAGCACATCCAGGCTGGCATGAAGGGGTACTAGGGATCGTTGCAGGAAAAATCATGAATCAAACAGGCAAACCAACAATCGTGCTAGGCATCAAAGACCAGTCCGTTGCAAAAGGATCAGGTCGAAGTATCGAAGCGTTGAATCTTTTCGATATGCTGAATGAGATGCGTGAATTGTTTACATTTTTTGGCGGCCATCACGCAGCAGTCGGATTAACAATGCCAGCGGAAAATATCCCTGAGTTACAAGACCGGATGAATGCCTATATAGAAGAAAAGCAAATCGACTTGTCTAAAGGTCCTGTGTTGGTGATCGATGAAATCGTCTCCCCAAAGGATGTAACGGTCGAACAAATCGCTACATTGAAATTACTGGCACCATTCGGAACAGATAATCCTGTACCTAACTTTTTATTCAAACAGGTTGCAGTCGAAAATGTAAAACGAATCGGTTCGAACCAACAGCACTTGAAGCTTTCTTTAGTGGATGAAGATAGTCAATTAGATGCTGTCGCGTTTGGTTTTGGCCCACAAGAAAATGAATTTGTAGATGATTCGCTTGATATTGTAGGACAATTATCGATCAATGAATGGAATGGGCGCAAAAAACCGCAGCTGATGGTTTCTGACTTTGCAGTAGAAGGATTGCAAGTATTTGATTGGCGGGCGAAACGTTACCGAACATTAGCAAATGAAATCGAAAGTCCGTTCTATTTAGCGTTTGATGAAGCATCGATCAAAGAACTAAATGAGTCGATACAAAAACACATCATTCATTGGACAGATAAAGAAATGATTCAATCATGGATTCAGGAAAATGACCCAAACGCATTAGTCGTGATCGATTGTCCAACCGATTTGAACGACTTGAAAGAGATCTTATCATTTGGGTCCTTTAGCCGAGTTTACTTTTTAGGTATTTCTGTTGATGAAGCATACTTGAACGGTGTAGGAACAAGAGAACAATATGCTCGACTCTTCAAATTGATCCATGCGCAAGAACGGATCGATATCAGACATAAATTAGGTGCAATGGCCAACTATTTAAAAATTCCACAAAAATTATTAATTTTTATGATACAGGTGTTTTTTGAGTTGAAGTTTGTTACAATAAACAATGGTGTTTTGGAGAAAGTCGCAGATCCGGCGAGTCATCTATTGACTGCAAGTGACCGCTATCAGGAGCGATTGAAAAAAATCAAATCAGAGGAATTCTTACTATTAAGTGACATTCCCACAATAAAAAAATGGTTAACAACCTAGGAGGAAACAATAAAGTGGATTTAAAAAATTATATTGCCAGTATTCCTGACTATCCGTCCAAAGGAATTATATTTAGAGATATCTCGCCATTGATGGCTGATGGAGATGCTTATCGTGAAGCAACGAAGCAAATCGTTGATTATGCGAAAGAAAAACGTATCGATATGGTCGTTGGACCAGAAGCACGTGGATTTATCGTAGGGTGTCCAGTGGCTTACGAATTAGGCGTGGGCTTTGCTCCTGTGCGTAAAAAAGGAAAATTACCTCGCGAAACGATCGAAGTCACTTACGGGCTTGAATACGGTACAGATACCTTGACGTTGCACAAAGATGCAATTCAACCAGGACAAAGAGTCTTGATCTGTGATGACTTATTAGCAACAGGTGGAACGATCAAAGCAACGATCGAATTGATCGAAGAACTTGGCGGAGTTGTTGTGGGTTGTGCCTTTTTGATCGAGTTGATGGATCTGCATGGTCGTGACAAAATCGAAGGTTACGACATGATTACTTTGATGGAGTATTAATCAAATAAAATATTGAACAGAAAACCCCCTTCCACAAACGGATGAATCGTTTGCGGAAGGGGATTTTCGTTGGATGAGTAGCCTCAATTTATTGATGGAACAAATGTGTGCAAGGAGTAGGTAGTCAGTTTGTCGTTAAAAAAAGCAAACGAGCGATCATCGTTTGCTTGGACGGATTTTTCATAGAAGTGATCTTATTTACTTTTACGAGTGCCTGGAGCTGTAATAGGTTTCGTGATAGAAGGAGTCTTCATGGGATTGACGACGTTGTGATTGACGGTATTTTTTTTCATCCCACAACATAAACCACAATGTAAACAAAGGAACAAAAACCAACAGCGCTGTACGTAGACCAAAATTACCAATAATAATACCTAAAAACAAAACGATCAATACTAAACCAAAACGTCTCATTGATTTCATGATTTTCACCTCTTTATAGAATACGAACTTTTGTTCGGTTTGTAAAGAGGGAAGTTCAAAAAGAACAAAGATATCTACTAAAAGAGGAAAAGACGAGCTTGAGATCATGATCTCAAGCTCGTAAATAAATAACTGAATTTTCTTTTTTATCAATAAATATGACTACGGTACAGACCAACGACACGACCTAAGATCGACACCTCATCTAAAATGATCGGTTCCAGTAAATCATTCTCGGGTTGCAAACGGAAATGATCTCTTTCTTTATAGAACCGTTTGCAAGTTGCTTCGTCTTCTGCAGTCATCGCAATCACGATATCACCATTTTGTGCAGTTTCTTGTTTACGGACAATGACATTATCGCCATCCAATATCCCAGCATTGATCATACTTTCTCCTCGGATCGTCAACATGAACAGACTGCCTTCTTCTGAGGAAAGGTTTGGTGGGACTGGAAAGAAGTCAGAAGCTTCCTCGACAGCTAGTATCGGCTCTCCGGCAGTAACAACGCCGAGAACAGGGATCGTCGTTGGGCGAATCCCAATTTTTGATAATCCTTGTTGCGTCAATTCGATTGCACGTGGTTTCGTAGGGTCTCTTTGAATAAAGCCTTTTTTCTCTAATCGGGCAAGATGACCATGGACTGTCGATGTGGAAGAAAGCTGAACAGCTTCTCCGATCTCACGGACAGTCGGTGGATAGCCTTTTTGGGTCACTTGTTCGTGAATATATCGTAAGACTTCGATTTGTCTTGTTTCAGTTTGTCGGGCCACAAGGTACACCTTCTTTCACTTGATAAATAGATAGTACCATAGAAAATACATGATTTCAAACAAATGTTCGCATTAAAGACTATTGATGTAGTTGTTTTTTTTTCGTTTTTTATATAAGATGTAGGAGAAGCAAAAGCGAGGAGGAATAGTTGTGTTATCGCCTGAAAAAATCGAACGTATCAATCAGTTAGCTAAAAAGAAAAAAGCAGAAGGATTGACACCAGCTGAAGTCAAAGAGCAAAAGGAATTACGAGAAGCATATCTGACAGCCTTTCGTTCTGGCATGAGACATCATATTGAAGGGATGAAAGTGGTTGATCCCGATGGAAATGATGTCACACCAGATAAATTGAAAGAAATCCAGAAGAAAAAAGGCCTCCACGACCGAAATAGCAAGTTTTAGTAAAAAAAACTAAAAGTCGTTGCTTTTTCAGAGGAGATACTATAAAATTAGAAGTAGAAATATAGGTAAAAAAAACCTAAATTACAGGAGGGGTTACATTGTTTGATAAAATTGATCAGCTTGGTGTGAATACGATCCGTACATTGAGTGTCGATGCAGTACAAAAAGCAAATTCAGGACATCCGGGGTT